>JBASCV010000245.1:0-3177 GCA_049651825.1 Bacteroidia bacterium | reverse complement strand
GACATACCTTGTGCAATTGTTTAAATACTTCTTGCACATCATCCAAATGCCCTATTAAATTAGAAAGAATGATTAAATCAAATTTTTCATTCAATTGTATATTTTCGGCTTCCATTACATGAAAGTCGATTGTTGGATATTTTTGTTTCGCTACTGCAATCATTCCTGCACTAAAATCAATACCAACTTTACGTTTGGCTCTTATACCATTTAATAGTTCACCTGCACCACATCCAACTTCTAATACCGAAATATCTTCTTGCGCAAAATAATCGCAATAGTTGGTAATTTCATTCCAATAGTAAGCACTAAGCCCTCTTGGCTTTTTACGGTTTAAAGCAAGTGTTTCAAAATATTCTTTTTTATTTTCGAGCGGATATCCCATTAGCCAATAGTTGTTGGAATTTTATCTCTTGTAAAAAAAACATTGTAATACACGTTTTCGTCTACCAGCAATTCATGAATATTAGAATCTGTAAGCATTTTAAACGGAGATTCGCTCAATAAATAAACATGAAAACCCAAGCCATTTAAAAAACGAAGCATTTCAGTTGCTGAACTACCCGCCTTTTTGAGGCCAAAAGGCCACAATTCTGAAATAGCTTTTATGTTATTATTATTTTTTAATGTATTGGCCATCCCTTTAAAAGCCGACATTTCAAAGCCTTGTATATCAATTTTTATAAAATCAATTGGCGGATTTCCATTCTCTTTCAAATAATCATCAATGCTAATAGCTTCTATTTCTTTCATTTCAGCGTAATCATCAATAGCATACGTACGATGATCAACATTTAGCATTTTCGACAGGTAAATTTTTAATTTACCACTAACATCCGAAACCGCTTTACTATTAAGAATTACATTGGTTTGATTTTTTATATTATCGCGCAAATAGTTAAAATTAATGGGCTCTGGTTCAAAGGCAAAAACAACTCCTTTTTTACCAACCGCTTTTAAAAACACATTGGTATAAAAACCAATGTTTGCGCCAATATCCAACACATTGTTGCCTGACTTTACATACTCTTTTATAAGCGCCAATTCTGTTACATCTTGTCTTTGTTTAAAAACAGGATAGATAACATTATAAATAGGAAAGGCGTGTTTGTAAAGGAAATTTCCAAGCCGAATGGATAAAGACATTTTGTTATGCAATTATTACTACAATTTACTTATATCACTAATCCAAGCTTTCAATAAAGTCATTTCATCTTTACCAATTACATTGATGTCGATTAGTTTTTGATAACAAGTTACCAAGTTAGCGTAGATATTTTCCTTACCTTTTTTTAATTGCAAGTCTTGTAACTCTTTGCATATTCTAAAATTGTTAGAATAACCAGGTATTTCATCCTCAAAATCCTTCATCAAATTATGCTCGTTACGCTCTTGCCAAACGGTAGATTCGTGGTACAACACACTCCAATCACACTCCCAAGCAATGCGTTGGGCAACATAACTACGCCAAATATCGGTCATTCTAAAACTGCAATACGATGGCAAATACAGCAATGCAAACGCTTCTTTAAACCAATGTGTATTTTGACTGTTGAACGGACTCCAAGCATTTGTGCCTAAAGCCAATCGTGTTTTTATTTCAAAATTAATTGGCAATGGATAGGTTAAACGATATACTGCATCTACATCTGGATTTTCGTCAGCTAAACCTTGTTGAATAGGACAATTAACACTTTCTAATTTAAGTGCAGAAAGGTCTATTTGTTTGTTTTGAAGCTCTTCCAAAGGAAAACCTCTTGGCCATATTTTATTTTTGGTAAAGTAATGGTAAACATTTACCCAGCCAGCGTTTGCGAAAGCATAACTTTTTACTTCACGATTTTTTTCTTGCCAAAATTCTTCACGAGGAATGTTATCATCATCGGTTTCGGTTATTTCTGTAGCACCATTTTTAATCGCTACAAGGTATCCTAAATTTTTACGTGAATAATGACGCGTAGGCGTAATTTTAGCTAATTCAAACGGTAACGACAACTGACGTTCTACACTCCAAAAATCGCACCCATCCAGTTGAAATTCCGCAGGCGATTTAGTATCGCCAATTACGATAAAATTGAGATTACGTTTTTTGCAATCATTCGCAAACATGTTTAACACAGGATGCTTATCATTAGCAATGGAAGTAATTATAAGAGATTTTGACATATTTAATTTTAGTTAATTGATTCACTAGTTATTAACTTACTAGTTTTATTTACAATGCTCAAACACTTGTTAAAGGGTTGGTTTTTTGCCCATTAATCTTAAAAAAAAGTAATAAAATAGAGTTTGATAAGCGTTTTTTATTGCATTTGGAGAAACCCTTGGCGATGGCGCTTGGTAGTGAATAGGCACTTCAAAAAGACGCCTTTTTCTTAATAAATAACGCAATTCGGTTTGGTAAAAATGAGCCTTTGATTTAAAATCGTGATTAATGATTTTGGCAACCACATCTCTATGAAAACCTTGGTATCCAGAAGTCATATCGCGCAATTTTGTGCCCAACAGTACATTTGCCAAAATAGTGCCTGTTTTGGATAACATTCTGCGTTTAAAAGGCGAATCGCCCATGGAACCACCATTGATAAAACGGCTACCAAAAGCACACTCGTTACCTTCATTCAATACACGTAAAAACATTGGTATTGCTCGTGGATCGTGCGAAAGTCCCGCATCCATCTCTATAATCAACTCATGTCCAGCTTCATAGGCCGCTTTCAAGCCTCTAACATAGGCATCTACCACATTTCTATTCTCTGGCGCCCAAACCGTAACATATCTCGGGTCTTTTACTGATAGTGCTTGGCAAAGCTCTAACGTACGGTCTTTTGAAGCCTTATCAACAATAAAATATACATTCCCAGGATTTAACTCATTAATTACAAAATTGAGCAAATTTATAAATGGCTCAAAATCAGCCTCTTCATTTGCCATTGGCACTACTATTGCCCATTTTTTGTAGTAAAACATATTTCTATTAACTTTATTGTTGACTGTACTTCTTTTAATAAAACAAAACATCAAATATACTATATTTTTCGCAATTACTTGCCTAAAAAGCGACTTAAAACCACTCTATTAGCGAATCTATAAAAACAAAATGATGCTTATTTTCTTGTTACAATACCATTTTTTAGGTATTTTTGTGTCGGAGTTTAGATTTAATCTAAATAAGAA
>JBASCV010000244.1:0-7957 GCA_049651825.1 Bacteroidia bacterium | reverse complement strand
CAGCAATACCCGCTTGAAAACCCGAAGCTGCCCAAACACCAAAATTGGTAATAATAAAAAACAACACCGATGAAGCCAATGCACCGCCAGCCACAGACAATGTATTTACATTGCGCCCTACACGCATACCAATAAGTGAAGTAATTGCAAAAGCTACATACACATAAATCATAGTATCATGAAAACCCCAACCTGTAAGCAATTCAAGAGCGACATCACTCAAAAACATAACAGCCATTGGCATTAACATAGCCATACGCTTATTTGTAAAATAAGCACCGCCAAACAATGCCATTGCTGCTACGGGAGTAAAGTTTGGTATGTGCGGAAACAAACGACTTACAGCTGCAACAAGAATTGCAGATGTAATGAATATAAAACGAGGAGTAAATAATTTAGTGTTCATAGTTTTATTTTTAATAGAAGTACAAAAATACACTTTTTATTTAAATTGCCCAAACTAGCAAACTGCTAATAATCAAGAAAATAAACAAATTCGGCAACTAATTTTACGTTTGTATCACCCCCACATTATAAGGCTTGGTTATAGGTGCATTATTAGCCATTTCTATACCCATTGATATCCATTTACGAGTATCTAACGGATTAATAATGGCATCCAACCATAAGCGTGAAGCTGCATAATATGGAGTAGTTTGACTATCGTATCTATCTTTTGTTTTGTTATACAATTCGGCTTCTTTTTCTGGTGTAATTTCTTCGCCTTTGGCTTTTAGTGAAGCGACTTCTATTTGCACCAATACTTTTGCAGCCTGAGCGCCTCCCATTACAGCTATTTGAGCCGTTGGCCATCCCACAATCAAACGTGGGTCGTAAGCCTTGCCACACATCGCATAGTTGCCTGCTCCATATGAATTACCAACTACAATGGTAAACTTAGGCACAACCGAATTTGACATAGCATTTACAAGTTTTGCACCATCTTTGATAATACCACCATGCTCTGAACGAGAGCCAACCATAAAACCCGTAACATCTTGTAAAAACACCAAAGGAATTTTCTTTTGGTTGCAATTCATAATAAAGCGAGCCGCCTTGTCAGCACTATCGCTATAAATTACGCCTCCAAATTGCATTTCACCTTTTTTGCTTTTTACCACTTTGCGTTGGTTGGCAACAATACCTACACTCCAACCATCAATACGAGCCAAACCACACAAAATACTTTGCCCATAACCTTCTTTATATTCTTCAAAATCAGAATTATCAACCAAACGGTCAATTATTTCTTGCATGTCGTATTGCTTATCGCGCGTATCAGGAATAATTCCCAGTATTTCTTTTGGATTTTTTTGAGGTGCAACAGCTTTCACTCTATTAAAACCAGCCTTTTCAAAAGCACCAATTTTGCTCATGATGTTGCGAATACGTGTTAAACAATCAGCATCATCTTTGCACTTATAATCGGTAACACCCGATATTTCGCAATGAGTAGTGGCACCACCCAATGTTTCATTATCAATGGTTTCGCCAATAGCTGCTTTAACTAAGTAAGAGCCAGCCAAAAATATACTTCCTGTTTTATCAACTATCATGGCTTCATCGCTCATGATGGGCAAATAAGCACCACCAGCAACACAACTGCCCATTACAGCAGCAATTTGCAGAATACCCATGCTCGACATTACTGCATTGTTGCGGAATATGCGCCCGAAATGTTCTTTATCCGGAAAAATTTCGTCTTGCAATGGTAGGTAAACACCTGCGCTATCTACCAAATAAATAATTGGCAAGCGATTTTCCATTGCAATTTCTTGTGCTCTCAGATTTTTTTTACCAGTAATAGGGAACCAAGCTCCAGCTTTAACAGTGGCATCGTTTGCAACAATAATACATTGTTTGCCACTCACATAGCCTATCACAACAACTACTCCCCCTGCAGGGCATCCGCCATGCTCTTTGTACATATCTTCGCCTACAAACGCACCAATTTCAATTGTTTCAGAATCTTTGTCAACCAAAAACTGAATACGCTCTCTAGCCGACATTTTACCCTGTTCGTGCAATTTATCAATACGGCTTTTTCCTCCACCTAAGTATATTTTTGCAAGCTTTTGTTCCATTGCGGAAATCAACAAGCCCATTTTATCTTCGTTTTTATTAAATTCTAAGTCCATACTTTATAAAAGTCAAAAGTTTTAAAGTTTAAAGCTAGAAGCCAGAAGTTGAAAAATAGAAGTATAAAAACAACTATTTTTTCTGAGTCCCGACTTCAAATATACTAACAAATTGGCATTAAAAATCAGATAAAGTCGCAGGCTCTTGGTCCTTGATTAAATAGCAAATCAACAATACTTAAGTTGGGAATAAAGCCATGGCGCTGTTCAAACACCTGTGGATAGGCATTAAACATAAAAAGCATGTCTTTTTCGTAATGCACTTTAGGGTCTATAAGCTCACGATAATCATCTGCATCGGTATAATTTTTGATATAGGATGTGGTAAAAGAGAAGCTTGGCTTTTGTTTTAAAAGTTCCAATACCATTTGTTGTAAATTCTCATTCAAATCAACCAAAAACTCATACTTTTTTTCTTCATAAAATGGTCGAAAATCATCTTCGTAATATTCAAAAAAAGGAGATCGCCTATACCCCGATTCCAAAGTGCGCCAGTGCAATTGTTGCCAATTGTAATCGTACGATATTTTTATATCTTTCATCAACTGACGTTTAGCCCGCTTTACCAACGGCACACTCAATGTAATTAAACCATTGGGCGAATACACATTGCATCGGCTACGATACGTTTGTTTGGTATAGTGTTCAAAATGTTCGATAACACAATTAGGGTATTTAATAAGCTTTGAATAGTATTGAATAGGCGCTAAATAAGCGCTTGGTAAGATTGCAGTTACCCCTCCTAACCTAACCACAGGGGAGGAATTTGAATTTTGTTGTTCTAAGTTCATTATTACAAATCGAAATTTCTAGTGTTATCTAAGCAATACGCTGTTCCGTTAAAAACGCCTTGCGCACATATTTCGAAAAGCTCAATATGACCGTGAGCAGTCAGGATGAGCCTGTCGAAGACTGTGGGAGGACTATTTGTAGTTCCTAACTACTTAACTTTGTAACATTACTTTTGAGATTTTTTTTAATTTATTTTTTGAAACCATCTATTCCAACGAATAGAACTACCTGTTTCTGATTTATCAACCGACAAAAGTACAGTTGTAGCTTTACCTACAATATGATCTTCGGGCAAAAAGCCCCAAAAGCGCGAATCGGCTGAATTGTGACGATTATCGCCCATCATAAAATAATAATTCATTTTAAATGTATATGAAGTACACAATTTATTATTTACAAAAATAGAATCGTTACTTACACGTAGTGCATTATTTTCATACACCTCAATAATTCGTTGATACAAAGGCAATGATTCTTTTGTAATTACAACAGAATCGCCCGCTTTAGGAATATACAAAGGACCAAAAAAATCAACATTCCATAAAAAATGTTCGTTTTCAGGAAACATATAATCGCTATAACTTCCTTTTTTTTCTATCAAAGGTTCGGATTTTGTGACGTTAACAATTTTCTTTAAACTATCCAGCATTTCGGTAGTTAAAGAAAACCAATACTCTCCTTTATTTTTTGTTTTACCACCGTCTATAATGCCCATTTTTGTGAGTCGTTCGGTATCTAGGGTATCAGCATCGGTTATTATTTTATAGTTAAACTGAAGCTGTTCTGGTGCATCGCTATATGCACCGTTTATATACACTTGTCCGTTGCGAATCTCCAAACTATCGCCAGCAATACCTACACAACGCTTCACATAATACGTGCGTTGATCAACAGGATGCTCGGTTTCCATTGGGTAATTAAACACTAAAACATCATTGTGTTTAACATTTGGAGAACCAAACAACCGTTTGTACGAAAGGCTAAGCCAATTAACGTATGAATTGGTGTTTTCCGTAAACGGGAAACGCTGATGCGCAAAAGGCAACGAGAATAAAGTCATTGGCATGCGTGGCCCATAACTCATTTTGTTTACCAATATATAATCACCTGTTAGCAACGATTTTTCCATTGAAGGCGATGGAATGGTAAACGCTTCGAAAAAAAAGGCACGCACAATAATGATTGTAACAAAAGCTAACGCAATTGCTTTCATCCACTCTTTTATGCTTGACTTGTTTTTCAAAATAGATAGTTAACGTTAAATGATACGATTTCTGCTCAAAAAAGTTACCAATTTTAGGATTTATTGGGAGGAATAATTACACTCCTGCTTATACGTGTATGAATAAGTGCCCACTTTCAAGTAATATGATTAAACTACGAAAATAAAATCGCCAAAGCCTCCCCACATATTTCGATAGTTCGACCATCGAAATATGTGGGGCAGCATTCTTATCTACATAAAATAGCCCTTTCAGGGGAAGAAATATATAGGGTACAATTATAATGAGCAGCTTACAAATTATCTTTCTCCTGCTTTTGAGCACGCTTATTTTTATAATAGCTATATCCTGAGATAGCGGCCATAAGCACCAAGAAATGAATCAAATACGAGCGCGACAACCCATCTTCACTTACAAAAGTAAAGAAACGAGCTCTGCGGGTTTCGTCCTCAAAAAGCGATGTTTTTAATTTTTTAATAAATGAACTCTGTTGACGAGCATTTACATTTTTGTTGTCTTCTTTGATGCTCATCCACACAAACACAGGTTTACCCACCACGTGATCTTCGGGTACAAAACCCCAATAGCGCGAATCGGCTGAATTGTGGCGATTATCCCCCATCATAAAGTAATAATTCATTTTAAAAGTATAACTAGTTGCTGGTGCTCCGTTTATAAACACTTGTGCACCTTTTATCTCTAAATCATTGCCTTCATAGTTTTTAATTATTCTATCATATAAAACAATGTTTGTAGTATCAATAGCCACAGTAGCGCCAGCTTTTGGAATATATAGTGGACCAAAATTATCGTTATTCCAAGCATAAGTAGGCTTGTGAGGAAAGATACGAGGATTATAGGTTCCTGCAGGCTCAATTATTGGCTCAACAGATTTTATATTGCTCAACTGTTTAAATGCCTCTACTTTATTGTTTGGCAGGTTTACCAGATAAGCTATACCTAAGCTATCTTGCTCATAACGAATAGGATCTGTTATATCAAATTTTTCAATCAAGTTTGAGCTCAAATTTGATCCATCAGTACGTACCTTATAGGTATACTGCATTGTTTCGGCCACATAAGCTGGCTTACTGTTCAAATACAATTTTTGATTTACAATGTGCAATGTATCACCAGCAATAGCAACGCAACGTTTTACATAGTTTTCGCGTTTATCGGGCGGACGAGCAGTAATTTTACCGAAATAAGGCTTACCCGTTTGAGGGTTGATTTCTCTGTTATTCCAAATAACATCTTTTCCATAATCGCGACACAACTGATAATAACTTTGATCTTGCGCATTTAATGCAACGGTATCGCCATCAGGATAGTTGAACACAACAATATCATTGTTTTTCACCTCGCCCAAGCCTGGTAAACGGAAATAAGGCAATTTAAACCATTCTACATACGATTTTGTGTTTTCGGTAAATGGTAAAGTATGATGTGCAAATGGGAATGATAAAGGAGTGTTTGGTACCTTAGCACCGTAACTTACTTTACTTACAAATAAATAGTCACCCACCATCATTGATTTTTCGAGTGATGAAGTAGGAATCGTAAATGCTTCGAAAAAGAAGGTACGAATAACGGTTGCTGCTATTACAGCAAATACAATGGCTTCGGTCCATTCACGAACTATAGAAGGCTTTAGTTTGCTTTCATCTTCAGGTCCTACATAGGCAACATCTTTTTGAAAAGCAATGAAAGGTAAGTATAAAAAACCTGCGATAAAAGCAATTGTTTTTTCAGTAAATGATCGTTTGTTAAAAGCTTTCGCCATAAGCAAAGTCATGATACCAAACATTAAAAAATTAACACCAGGCGTGATAATTAAAAACATCCACCACCAAGGCTTTTTAATAAGCTTTAACCAGACTATAAAATTATAGAACGGAACAAATGCCTTCCATCCCTGCTCTCCAGCCATAGGGAACAACTTGTAAAGGCCTATCATTGTTGTGATTGAAAACAAAATCAACAATAAAAAAGAAATATCCATAATGTGTATATTAAAATGAAATACGAAAGTACAAAAATTAAAAAATGTAGTTTTTAGGTGTTAACATAAATTGGCTAATAAATAGTTGATCGCTTCAAATCAACCGATGTTAAGCAAAAATTTTAGTAACGTATTTATAAAATCATTCTCTTTTGATAAAACGGATTATTCTTTCGTCATTTTGTCCTTTTTTCTTGATAAAAAAGGACGAAAAAATCAAGAACAAACGATTCCTGCCGCACAAGCGACACGGCATTGCATTTGTTCAAGCCTCACGCACCGTTTCATAAATATATTTTTTCTTAAAATTAAATCTTTGTATTGTATTCTTGAAATTTCTATAAGCATCTTTTTTAATGTTTAAATTGAAATATCAAGCATATCATTCATTCCGAAAACACCTTTTTTACCAACAATCCACTCAGCCGCAATAACAGCGCCTAATGCAAAGCCTTTTCTATTGTGGGCAAGATGCGTAATGCTAATATCATCTACTTCGCTTGAATAGGTAATTGTATGTGTACCGGGCACTTCATCTATACGTTTAGAAACGATGCCCAACTCGTTTTTATTATCACTAGCTTGATTTACCCATTTTGTTTTATCAGTTATCTGCTCTATAACCTGATTGGCAAGCGTTATGGCTGTACCACTTGGTGCATCCAATTTGTGTACGTGGTGTACTTCTTCCATTGCAACATTATACTCAGGATAAGCATTCATCAGCTTTGCGAGATATTGATTGAGTTTGAAAAACAAGTTCACCCCAATGCTATAATTAGACGCATAAAACAAGGCTTGATTACCACTCGCACATTTTGCTTTCACCTCATCTAATTTATCCAACCAACCTGTAGTACCTACCACTACTGGCACATCAGCCGAAAAACATTTGTAAATATTATCTACTGCCGAGTGGGGAACACTGAACTCTATAACTGCATCGGCTTTTTTAAGTTCGTCTAAAGTATACGTATCGGCATTGTTTTTATCTACTTTTAGTACAATGGAATGGCCCCGGGTTAAAGCAATTTTTTCAATTTCTTTACCCATTTTTCCGTAACCTATAAGTGCTATATTCATAATCAAAAAATGTTTGAATTCGATTTTAGTAGCTATTAAATTGTATTCGATTATTTACAAGTAAGCCCTACGCTTATTTCTCGATAAACTCGAAATGACCTTGCGCGTTGTCTTCCGATAGCTATCGAAAGAGAGCCTATCGAGAAAGCGGGAGCGTTTTATAATAAATGTCATTTTTTTTAGAATACTAATTTACAACTAATAATTGTATCTAAAGCATTATTTGTAACTTCGCAATTATACTTATTAAAAGACCACTATGTATCCATCCTTATATTACGCATTTAAAGATTTATTTGGCATTGATTTACCTTTTCTTAAGATGTTTCAGAGCTTTGGCTTTTTTGTTGCAATGGCATTTTTAGTTGCAGCCTACCTATGGACTAAAGAGCTAAAAAGAAAAGAAGGCCAAGGTCTTTTAAAACCGAGCAAAATAAAATTTTTAACAGGAGAGAAAGCAACTAACAATGAACTTATTGGTGCTGCAATTGTAGGATTTTTTATCGGTTATAAGTTACTTTTTATTGCATTAAATTTTCAGGCATTTACAAATAATACGCAAGGCTTTATATTATCCATGCAAGGCAGTTTTGTTGGAGGCCTACTCGGAGCTGCACTTTCGGCATACCTGAAATACCGTGAAAAAGAAAAAACAAAATTGGATAAACCAGTATGGGTTGAAAAAGAAATGTACCCACATGAGCATGTGGGCAACATGA
>JBASCV010000243.1:0-1564 GCA_049651825.1 Bacteroidia bacterium | reverse complement strand
TAATTGGACCCCAGATGTTCTATTCAAAAAAATTCATCAACTATTTAAAACTTTGATGCTGATTCAAAAAATTTCTCTTGCTCTAAAAGAACCACATTTTGAAATCTGGGCTCGTGTAAAGCTCTTCATTTTGAGTGTGCAGTATAATGAAACATTTAAAACTAAAATTCATAATGGAACTCAACAAGTTCAACAAGCATTATCAGATAGAGATTTTACTCACTCAAATTTACCTCAAAAATCAAATAATTTTTTCGAAACTTCAGTTTTTAGCTTAGAAGAGACTAAGCGAATCTGGGAATCATTAGTAAATCGATTTAACACCCATAAAAAAAATCAAAAATTATCTAGCCTAATGATTCCTTATAATCTAATGGCTCAACTCTATCAACATATGGCCACTCATAACCCTTCTCAAAAAATTGCATGCCTACAAAATGCTCATATAATCTTTGAGCTTCTCGCACAGCAGGCCTGGTTATTGGCACATCACAATTTCTTACCAGAAAATAAAATTTACTTTTCTCCTCATGAGCACTATATAAGAAAAACTATACAATACTTAGAATCTGCTATCGCATTTCGAAAAGAAATTAACATGCCTATTGATAAAGTTATCCAAACTTTGCGCCAAATGGAAATCATGTCTATTTACATTCGCGACTTTGAATCAGCAGAGTCATTAGCTAGAAAAGTACACTCTTTAGAAGACGCTGAAAAATATAATAACGCCCCTAGACATGTAAACAAAGAAGTCCAAATCAGTGAATTAGAACGAACAAGATTCTACAGATTAGAGCAAAGAATTTTCAATCATGCTGATGGACTGCCTTATGTTATGATAGGTGCAATAGGTCTACCACAAGACCTGTATCAAGCTTTAATAAAAACAAATAAAAAGAGTTTTCTAGACGCTTGTGAATCTAACAACGTAACGGACAACAACGTAACGGACAACATAGACAGTCTTTTAAAAGCCATAGAAGATGACGTTGGTATCCGTGACTCTTTGTTTCAAAAATATTTTTCAATCACAGCAACACCAGAACTTTCTGTTGATAAACTGAATGCTCTTTATTTAGCAATTAAACAAAAGTTTGTAACAGATAATTTTTCATTTTTAAACAGATCCCACCCAAATTTCCAAGACAGAATTCCACTCCAATATATTAATAAACTAGAGCGCCTAACCCAAAACATGGCAAATACCAATAATAGATTCATGGCGTGGCTTTATGTTCTCGTATATTCTATGTTAGAAAAGAATTTTTTGGTTACACTACAAATTCCCCAGCGACATACAGTGCCTCTTGAAACTTTGGATCTGGTTCATTCAACAAGAAACTTATTATTTAAGCCACACTCTTACACTAACTTCAGCAATGAAATCAAACATGGCTGTACAGTTCGCCTAACGACTCACTCCATTGATATCACTCCTGAGGGTGATGCCGCAAACATACTCCATCAAATAAGAAATTATTTGAATTCAAAAAACATATCCCCTGAAAAAATTCTATTAGACTCAGCTAATAACGTCGTTAAAATCTTCTTCGAGAGTAAC
>JBASCV010000242.1:0-3839 GCA_049651825.1 Bacteroidia bacterium | reverse complement strand
ACCATATACTATGCACGACATGATAATCATCCATAAGCCGCCAGATGGGTCGCCATAGGCAAAAAAGCCAAAGCGTAACACCCAGGCAAACATTGAAATAAGCATTACTTGTTTAATTCCAAAACGTTTTAAGAAGAATGGAATTGCTAGAATAAAAAGGGTTTCTGAAATCTGAGAAATCGACATGATTATGGTTGAATATTTCACCACAAACGAATCGGCATATTCGGGTATTTTTTCAAAATCGGATAAAAACGTATCGCCATACATATTGGTTAATTGTAAGGCAGCACCCAAAAACATCGAGAAAACAAAGAATAAAGCTATTTTATAGGTGCCAAAAAGCTTAAATGCATCCAAGCCCAGTTTTTGGGTTAAAGTTGAGTTTTCGGAAATTAATTTTTGTGGCGGACATTTTGGCAAGAAAAATGAATACACACCCAAAGCAACTGCTGCAATTGCCGAAATGTAAAACATATTGGCCGATGCTTTGTTACCCGAAAGGTTGGTAATCCACATGGCTACAATAAAGCCAATGGTGCCCCATACACGAATGGGTGGAAATACTTTAACAACATCAAAATTGTTCTTTTTTAAAATGGTATAAGCAACTGAGTTGGATAGAGCAATGGTTGGCATGTAGCACAACATGGCAGCAAATATTACCCAGAAAAAAGTATTAGGATTATCAACTTGAGGGATAAAACAAAGAATAAGGCCTCCTAAAATATGCAAAATCCCATAAAGCTTTTCAGCATTTATCCATTTATCGGCTATAATACCAGTAAGGGCTGGCATTATAATTGACGATAGGCCAAGGGTTGAAAAAATTGCGCCAAACTCTGCACCACTCCATTGTTTGGTGGCAAACCAATAATTACCAACTGTAATGAGCCAAGCTCCCCAAACAAAAAATTGAAAAAAACTCATTAATGTAAGGCGAAATTTGATGCTCATGGCTTGTTTTTTTGAAAATTTTAGAAAGTATTAAAATTTTATTCAGTAAAATGTTGTGTTGCTCTCACACTTTCTCGACAAGCTCGAAATGACAGCGCACAAGAATCATATTGAGGTAACCTGTGATAAGTTTATCGAGTCATCGAGAAATATACAATGGACTTATGGATGCATGATTTGAATTTAATAGCACAACTTAAGTCTTAATACTTGTGTCTTACGTCTTACTTCTTTTCCTACGACTTTTTTCGATTATTCAATTCATCTCTAATTTTCGAAGCCTTTTCATAATCTTCATCACTTAATGCAGCTTCAAGCAATTGTTTTAGCTCTTCAGTTGATTTTTTTAGAATGTCAGTCTCTTCTACTTCTACTAAATCGGCATCGTTTTCGCCTTCTGCTCCCGAATCGATAGTATCTTCATCTAAAATAATACCCGCTTGAGATAAAATAAATTCATACGTATTTATAGGGCATTCAAATCGAACGGCAAGTGCTATGGCATCAGATGTGCGTGCATCAATTTCAACATCTTTAGTACCATCAGTGCAAATTAGTTTTGCAAAAAAAATGCCTTCTACCAAATTGTATATGATTACCTCATTGATGTTTACATCAAACCCTTTAGCAAGGCTTCTAAATAAATCGTGCGTAAGCGGACGGCTTGGAGTCATTTTTTCCAATTCTATTGCTATTGCTTGCGCTTCGAAGCCACCAATTATAATAGGCAGTCTGCGTTTGCCTTTAGCCTCGCCCAAAACCAGTGCATAAGCACCAGTTTGAGTTTGGCTGTATGACAATCCTACAATTTCTAATTTTACTTTTTTCACTATAGCTGTTTTTTTATCCTCCTTATTTCAACAATTAAAGAGAAATTATTCATTCTTTTAGCAACACAAAATCCTAATTCCCCAATCGGGAAATCCTAAATTATTGTTGCGCTTTAAATGTTTTGATTGCTTGAATTAATTTAGGCACCACATCAAATGCATCGCCAACAATACCATAATCAGCTGACTTAAAAAATGGAGCTTCTTTATCAGAGTTAATTGCAACAATTGTTTTGCTACCGTTAACGCCTGCTAAATGCTGAATAGCACCAGAAATACCAATAGCAAAATATAAGTTAGGACGAATAGCAACACCTGTTTGACCTACGTGCTCGTGGTGCGGACGCCAGTGCATATCAGCCACTGGGCGAGAGCAAGCTGTTGCAGCACCCAACGTTTTTGCTAATTCTTCAATCATACCCCAGTTTTCTGGACCTTTTAATCCACGTCCTGCCGATACAACTATTTCAGCATCGCCAAGGCTCAATTCGCTGGTATCTTGTTTTACTTCTTTAATTTTTATTGGAGAGTTTACTGCATCTAAATTTACAGCAAAATCAACCACTTCGGCAGTATTAGCTGTAAGTTCAATAGGGAAAGAACTTGCCAATAATGAAATTACTTTTTTTGCAGAATTGATGGTGTAATTAGCAGTTGCTTTACCTGAAAACACATTTTTTGTAACTGTAAATGTATCTCCTGCAATTGTTGGGTTGCTAACAACACCCGCAACCATACCAGCTTTTAAGCGTGCAGCTAAGCGCGATGCAACAGCTTTGCCTGTAAAATCGTGTACAAAAATAACAACGTTTGCACCCTCAGCAGCAGCAGCTTGCTCAACAGCAGCAGTTAAATAAAGTGGATCGTTGGTTTTTAATTTATCGTTTTTTAGGCGCAATACTTTTTTAGCACCTGCTTTTCCTAAATCAGCAACATCTGCATCTCCAGCAATAACTGCTGTAGCGGTAGTATTTAATTGTGCTGCCAAACGGCTTCCGTAATTAACGGCTTCTAACGATGATTTTTTGATTTTTCCTTTTGAAAACTCGGTATATATAACTACTGACATATCTTATAAATTTTAGATTTTTAGATTTTTTACGAATTTGGCCAACTGCAATTTTTGCTAATTGCCAACTTATCTTTTAAAGCGCTTTTGCTTCTGAATGTAATAACTCTACCAATTTCTCAGGAGAGTCAACAAATTTACAATCAGTACGTCCGGCAGATAGTTTGTACGAAACAACAGTTGTTAATTTATCAGTAGCAGCAGGTGCAACCACAGTTAATGGTTTAGTACGAGCAGCCATAATACCACGCATATTTGGGATACGAGCTTCTGCCATTCCTTTGTTTGCCGATAATACCAATGGCAATGGGCATTCAACCACTTCTGTTCCGCCATCAATATCATGTTCAATTGTTGCAACACCAGCAGCAACATCCAATTTAGTAGCCATTGATACAAATGGTAAATTCAACAATTCAGCAATCATACCGCCAACCATTGCACCATTGTAATTAATGGTTTCTTTACCAGCCATAATTAAATCAAATCCTTTATCTTTTGCATACGCAGCTACTTGTTCTGCCACAGCAAATGCATCATTTGGTTCAGCATCAATACGTACCGCATCATCAGCACCAATTGCTAAGCCTTTACGGATAGTAGCTTCGCTATCAGCAGCTCCAATATGAAGTATTGTAACATTGCCACCTTGTGCCTCTTTCAATTCCAATGCACGCACCAATGCATACCATTCATCGTATGGGTTTATAACAAACTGAACTCCTGCAGTATTAAAAGTTGTGTCGTTATTTGTAAAAGCGATTTTAGTAGTTGTGTCGGGCACATTACTAATACAAACTAATATCTTCATAGCTTTATGATGTTTTAAGTTGAATTTTTTAATGAAGTGCAAATTTAATAATATCAAGCCACAAAAAAAAATCATTTTTGCAATTAAAAGGCTAGCTTCTTGTTTGTTTAGTTTGTTCATAATCAGGGGGTTGTTTAATAGTTTTTGAATTATCCTAAAAAAAACGTAAATT
>JBASCV010000241.1:0-7495 GCA_049651825.1 Bacteroidia bacterium | reverse complement strand
CGTATGGCCAACCCCTTCTATTACCTCAAATGTACTGCCTGGCATTGCATTGTGTACCGCTTTCCCAAGATGTAGTGGTAACAAAGCATCAAGTTCGCCATGAACAATAAGTGTGGGAGCTTTTATTGCTTTTAAATGAGGGCGATAGTCATCACGTTTAGCTGTAGCCATCATTAATTTTCGTAATGCTTCTGGATTGGAGTTAATATTTTTTCGAGCCGCTTTTAATATATCAATTGGTATAATTGGTTTATTAAAGTAGGCTTCGCTCAATACAGAAGGGAGCATAACATCCAACATTAAAGGATAGCCACCTGTTTCAAGTGCTCGCTCCCAAGATAATGCAATGGCTTCAAATATGGGTGTTTTATGAGCAAATGTGGAAAGTAAAACTAGTTTTTCTATTTTGCTAGGAGAGTTCAATGCCAAATGTTGTGCAACTAAACTACCGTACGAAATTCCAATAACTGTTATTTTATCAATGTTTAAGCTATTTAATAAACCTGCTATATCATTTGCATGTTGATTAAAGTCGCGCCATTCACCTTCAGCATCTGATTGGCCTTGGAAAATAAAATCACATAAAATAATTTGATAATCATCAACAAATGCAGGTAACATTAGTTGCCAAGCTACAGTAGATTGCGAAAGCCCATTCAAAAAAATTATTGATTTTTTTGAATTCGGGTTACCTTGAATTTCGTAATAGAGTTTTAAATTATCTTGTGTAGTGTAAAACATTAGTAAGTAGTTGATAGTTGGTAGTTCGTAGTGGGCATACAGTTTATTGTTTTTTCTACAAACTCCGAACTACCGGCCACCAACTACCAACTAAATTAAAACATATGCAATCCGCCATTAATAGCAATATTCGCACCTGTGATATATCTTGCTTCTTCTGATGCAAGATAAGCTACAGCACCAGCAATTTCTTCAGGTGTACCTAATCTGCCTTGTGGTACTTGTGCAACAATTTTTTCTCGGATTTCTTCTTTTATTGCCATAACCATTGATGTACCAATATATCCAGGTGATACAGTATTTACTGTAATTCCTTTTTTTGCAACTTCAAGTGCTAATGATTTTGAAAAACCATACATACCTGCTTTCGTAGCGGCATAGTTGGTTTGTCCGAATTGTCCTTTTTGTCCGTTAACCGATGATATACTGATAATGCGTCCCCATCCTTTAGCAATCATAGAATCAATCACAAGGCGAGAGCAAATAAACACACTGTTTAAGTTGGTATTGATTACTTCGTACCACATTTCAGGAGTCATTTTATGCAATGCGGCATCTCTGGTAATACCCGCATTATTTACCAATACATCAACTGGCCCAACTTCATCATTAATTTGTTTAAACATTTTTTCGGCCGATTTAAAATTGGCAATGTCGCCTTCAACTATTTTTAAATCGAAGCCCATTTTTAATTGATCTTCACGCCATTTTTTTGCTTCTTCGCGCCATTTCATGGCTTTAGTAAAATCTTTGTAGTTGGCAACTACAGTATATCCGTCTTTATATAAGCGCTCGCATATAGCAGTACCCATACCGCCCGTACCGCCTGTTACTAAAGCCACTTTGTTGTTTTTCTTTCTCATATCAATGTTGTTAATGGTAATGTGGATGTCGTAAATTCGAGTTCTAATATACGAATAAGGATAATGTAGCAAATAGAAAATGGTTACTGATTTATGAAACTATTGTTAACAATAGTTTCATAAATCAGTAACCATTTTACGTGTAAAAACAAAAATCTAGTGCTTGCCTTTTTCTCCGTGATATGCTTTTTCTTTTACATATCTTCCAGGAGCAGCTTCAATTACTTTGAATTTTGTATTGCCTTCTGATTTTGGTGCAGGTATTTGTTTGCCCGAGTGTTTTGCTAAACGCTCTGTCCATGGTGTCCACCAGCTTCCTTCATGAAATTTAGCTGTAGCTTTCCATGTTTCAAAACCTTCGTGCAAAGTACCATCCAACCAATATCCGTATTTCTTTTTTGATGGAGGATTAGCAACTCCCATTACATGGCCAGAACCACCGTGAATGTATTCTACAGGTCCACTAACCAATTCAGTAGTAGTAAATGTAGTTTGTGGAGGTGCGATGTGGTCTTCTTGTAGGCCAATTACATATGCAGGTACCTCAATTTTTCCAATATCAATAGGGGTGTTGCAGATACGTAATGCATTTTTTCTGCTCAATTTGTTTTCAAATACCATTTGTCTTAAATAGTATAGGTACATTTTTGCAGGCAGGTTGGTGTTATCATTTGTCCAATACAGCACGTCAAAAGGCGCAGGTGCTTTGCCTTTTAAGTAATTGCTAACTACAAAGCTCCACACCAAATCATTTGCACGCAATAGGTTAAATGCTTTTTCCATATCATGTCCAAGCATTATACCTTGATGTGTTACTTCTTCCTCTAGTTTTGTAACCAACGTATGGTCAATAATTTCGCCCATTGGGCCTGCATCCGAAAAATCAACCATTGTAGCTAAAAATGTAGCAGAACTAACAGGGTTTTCTTTTTCAGTTGTGCGTTTTGCAAGTATAGCAAGTGTTGTGCTCAATAAGGTACCACCTAAGCAGTAGCCAATAGTATTTACTTTTTTAGATTTTGTGATGGCTTGAGCTACTTCAATTCCTTTTAACGCAGCTTTTTCCACATAATCATCAAATGTAATATCTCTTAATTCTGGCGTAGGATTTTTCCATGATATGATAAACGTGGTAAATCCTTGGTCAACAGTGAATTTTACCAATGAATTTTCAGGACGTAAATCTAAAATGTAATACTTGTTAATCCATGGTGGAATAATCAACAACGGTGTTTCGTAAACATTTTTGGTGGTTGGTGTATATTGAATTAATTGCATTAACTCATTTTCAAAAACTACCGAACCAGGCGTTATTGCAATGTTTTTGCCTGGCTCAAATGCATTCATATCGGTTTGCGTGATACCGCCTTTTTCAATATCAGCCATTAAGTTTTTGAACCCATCAATTAGGCTTTGTCCATTGGTTTCTTGCGCTAGTTTAATTGCTTCAGGGTTGGTTGCTAAAAAATTAGAAGGAGAAAGTGCATCCATATAATGTTGGGAATAAAAGCTTAGTTTTTTCTTTGCTTTTTCATCAACATCTGATGTTTCAATAATTTCTTGCATTAATTTAGAAACCAATAAATAGCTTTGTTTCACAAAATCAAAGTAGTAGGGTGCTTCGTCCCATTCAGGTGCTTTAAAACGCTTATCGCCAGCTGCAGGTTTAATAACTGGTGTGTATTCTGCTGGTTTTATTTGACGTTCGGTTATTCGTTTCCAAAGTTCTTGTTGACTCTTAAAAAAATTCATATAAAGCTCCTGAACTTTTTGCATTTCTTTAGGGTCGGCAATTAATTTAGATGTAAAGTCGGTATAAGCATGTGTAAAATCTTTATGATCCTCAAGTGTTTTGTTTACATCTGTTTCAAAGTAGTCTTTTAAAATTTTTTGACTTGCTTTTGTAATGCTAGCTGCTAGCTCTCCCATATTTGTTTGTTCGTTAGTTGCCATTAGGTTTAATTATTAATTTGTTTAATAAAAAAGAGATGAACATTGAGATATTTAATTTATCTCAACAGTCATCTCTTTAATTAGCATCTTTTCAAAAATTAAATAGTTGTTTTTTTATCTTCTTGTTTCCACCAATCAGAAGCCCATGTAGTAAACTTGTTTAATCCTTTTTGTTGAATATTAAAAAGTGTTTCAATTTGTGTATTGATGCTTTCTCCAAATTTTTTGTTGAAGTTAACCGCAAGATTTGTATGCTTGTTATAAAAATCAAGAATTTCTTGGGTGTTATTCAATGTTAGTTTGTAAGATTGCTCAAAATTTTCATTGATAAGTTTCAACACTTTTTCATAGTTCTCAGGTGTATATCCTGATTCTTTAATTGCATCAACCAGTTTGGTGTTAAAATCAACGTTTAACTCCATTTGACGGGTGTAAGAATTAATGATACTATCCAATGCATCTTCGGCAAGTTCTACCGATTTTCCAAACGTACTTTTAACAGTATCAGTTACTGAATCTTCAATTTCTTGTTGATTTAATTTCTCTTTAATTGAATCAACAATTTTTTTGTTTGAATCCAATGCTTCACCAATGTTTTTGGTATTAGCAGAAATAATTTCTCTGATTGTTTCTTTTGATTTTTCAGCAGTAGTTTTAATGTTGTTTTTAATTTTTTCTGCTTTTTCGTTTAGAGTGGTGGTGCTCATTTTTTTTGTTTTTGGTGGTTAGTATTTATTGAAAAATAAATTACAAAAATTAGTTGTTAACGATATCAACTACTTCAACTGTTTTTTTTGTTTTAGCAGTAGGAGTTGTAGTTGTTGTTTTGAAAAAATCGCTTGAGTTTTTTGCTTCGTTAAACTTTGCAGTATAAGCATTTGTAAACTCCGACCAAAGTTTGATATTCTCGTTAACACTACTAGTTAATTGAGTGTTTAGCTTATTGAAAAACTCTTTGTTTGATTCAATTGTTGGGTTTGTAACTTTATTGTATGTGTCAACGATTTCTTTTACTTTAGTTTTAGAAGTTTCAACAGTTTTTTCAAATTCTGTTTTGAATTTTTCTGTCCAAGTTGACCACGTTTCATTTCCAGCAAATTGTTTGTTTATTGTTTCAAACGATTTTGTGTTATATGCCGAAATCTCTTCAATTTGTTTTTTGTACGCGTCAGCAATTTTAGTCATTGCTTCTTTTGTATATTTTTCAGTTTCTGCTTGTTTACCAAATTCCCAAGCTGTTTTTAATGTTGTTTTAGAAAGGTTGTTGATTGTTTCAACGTTTTTTTGAAAAATCTCAGCTACTGTTTCAGAAATCCATACTGAATTGGTCCAGTTAAATGTTTGAATACTATCAATAGCAGATGTTACTACTTTGTTATACATTTCACTTGCAGTTTTCATTTGTTGTGCTTGTGTTTCAAAAACAGTTGCAGTTGTGTTTTGTAACCATTTCATTGTGTCGTTTACATTTTTTGTAAATGTTTCTGCTGCGTTTGTGAATTTTTCTGTAGTCATTTTTTTTAGGTTTGGTTTTAGAGATTTATGATACAATTTTAGGTATTCGTTTTCTAAAGTTGATTACTTTAATTTTATGTTTACATTAACTAATTGCCACTTTTTTTAGACAAAACTTAATTTTTGCGCTACAAAGATATAACAAAATAATCTAACAACTCCAAAAATGTTAATAACTTTTTTAAAGAACCCTGATAAATTAAAAAAATATTTGGTAAATAGGGGCCGAATAGTGTTGGTGTTGGGTGTTGTTAGTTTTCGTTTTTCGTTTTTTAATAAACTAAAAATCAGTGTTTTGGGTGGTTTGTGAGTACGGTGTTGTAAATCATTAATAATTTCAAAAAAAATCATGCTAAAAGAAGGTAATAGTAATCCGTTTAATGTTGTTGTAATTGTTGCCGCCTTGGGTTATTTTGTTGATATATACGATTTAATACTGTTTAGTATTGTAAGGGTATCGAGTTTGCAGGCAATAGGAATTCCGGCAGAACAGTTAAAAGATGCGGGCATTTATCTAATTAATATGCAAATGGTTGGTATGCTACTTGGTGGCATTGTGTGGGGTATATTGGGGGATAAAAAAGGGCGATTATCCACTTTGTTTTTAACTATATTGTTGTATTCGTTAGCCAATATAGCCAATGGTTTTGTTCAAAATCTGGATCAATACGCTATTCTTAGAATTCTTGCAGGTTTTGGCTTGGCGGGTGAGTTGGGTATTGGTGTTACCTTGGTTTCGGAAGTAATGACAAAAGAAAGCAGGGCATGGGGTACTAGTATTGTTTCGGGGATAGGGATTTTGGGTGCCGCTTTGGCATTTTATGTGGCAGAATGGGGGTGGAGAGAAGCCTATTGGATAGGAGGTGGTTTGGGGTTGTTATTATTGGGTTTGCGTGTTTATGTACATGAATCGGGAATGTTTGATAATGCAAAAAATGCTGAGGTGGAAAGAGGCAATTTTCTTAGTTTGTTTACCAGTGGTAAACGCTTTTTAAAGTATTTGTGTTGTATTTTAACGGGTATTCCTGTATGGTTTGCCGTTGGTGTTTTAATTACTTTTTCAAAAGAATTTGGTGTTGCTTTGGGTATTGCAGAACCAATAAGTCCTGGTAAATCAGTAATGTATCATTATGTGGGTGCAGCTTTTGGAAGTATTATTGTTGGTTATATTAGTCAACGTTTAAAATCCAGAAAAAAAGCCTTGTTGATAGCCATTTCATTATTGGGGTGCTTTTGTGGGTGGTATTTTATGGCTAAAGGCGTTTCGGCAAGTCAGTTTTATGTAATTACTTTTGTTTTGGGCCTCGCAATGGGTTATTGGGGTGTATTTGTTACGGTTGCTTCAGAGCAGTTTGGAACCAATATTCGTTCAACTGTAACTACCACAGTTCCCAATTTTGTGAGAGGCTCCATTGTTCCAATGATTATTTGGTGGAACTACATGTCGGCAGGTATGGGATTGATACAATCGGCAATCATTGTGGCAGCGGTGGTGATTCCACTTGCCATTGTGGCAGTGTTTTTCCTTCAGGAAACATATGGCAAGGATTTGGATTATGTAGAGGTAGATTAAAACCTCTCCCCTCTGTCCCTCTCCAAAGGAGAGGGGAGCTCATTTGTTATATGGGGTGATAAAAAATAAGATTATGAAAAAAACAGTTGTTATTGGTGCTACGGATAATCCTGAACGCTATGCGTATAAAGCTACTATTGCTTTACAAAATAAAAACCATGAAGTAGTACCTGTGGGTATTAAAGATGGCGAAATTAATGGTCTGAAAATCATTAATCACAACACTTCTAAGGAAGTGTTTACTGGAGTTGATACAGTTACCTTATACGTAGGCCCCAAAAATCAGCCAGCTTGGTACGATTATGTATTGAGTTTGAAGCCAAAACGTGTTGTTTTTAATCCAGGTACAGAAAATCCTGAATTTGAGCAATTGCTTCAAAAAAATAATATAGAAACTGTAGAAGCGTGTACGTTGGTGATGTTATCGGTGGGGAATTATTAATTGTTGTAATTAAATACGTACTCCTATAACACAAATGTCATCAACTTGTTCTGAGTTGCCTTTCCAGCTTTCAAAAAATGTGTCGAGGTAAAGCTTTTGTTCACTTAGTGGTTGTTGATGAATTTTTAATAATTCTTCTTTGAGTTTTTTCTTCATCATTTTTTTGCCATTTATGCCAAATTGGTCAGCAAACCCATCCGTGGAGGTATAAATAATATCTCCTTTTTGAAGTTCTACTGTTTGTAGCGTAAATAGTTTCATTTCTTCATGGTATTTCCCAACAGGCATTTTGTCCGCTTTGTATTCGATTAGCTCATTATTGCGAATCAACCACAAAGGATTATTGGCGGCTGCAAAATGTAGAAGCATTTTGTTGAAGTCGTATACACAAAGTACACAATCCATCCC
>JBASCV010000240.1:0-3086 GCA_049651825.1 Bacteroidia bacterium | reverse complement strand
AATGCAATTGTGGCCACCACGCTTCTTGTGTATCGCCAGATTCGATACGATTTTTAGCATATTTTTTTGCTATAGCTGATACCACGGATGAATCCAATCCACCAGAAAGAAGTACACCATAAGGTACATCCGACATTAATTGACGGTGTACAGCGGCTTCTAAACCATTTCTTAATTTTTCGATACTTGTAGTATTGTTTTTTACAGCATCAAATTCCGTCCATTCACGTTGGTACCACTTGGTCATTTTACCATCTTTGCTCGACCAATAATGACCAGGTAAAAACACTTCTATTTTATTGCAATACCCTTCCAAAGCTTTTAATTCAGAAGCGACATAAAAGTTACCTAATTTATCCCAACCAATATACAATGGTATTATTCCCATATGGTCGCGAGCTATTAAATAAGTATCTGTTTCAGTATCATACAAAGCAAAACCAAATATTCCATTCAAATCTTCTATAAAGTTTACTCCTTTTTTACGGTATAAAGCCAATATAACTTCACAATCAGATTTTGTTTGAAATTCGTATTCGCCTTTCAGTTGCTCGCGCAATTCCATATGATTGTATATCTCGCCATTTACAGCAAGTACAAGTTTTTTATCTTTACTAAAAAGTGGTTGTCCGCCCGATTGTGGATCAACAATAGCTAAGCGCTCATGAGCAAGTATTGCTTTATCAGAACAATAGATTCCAGACCAATCAGGACCACGATGACGAATTTTTTTAGACATTTCAAGAACTTGCGTTCTTAATTCTTTTGCTTCTGTTTTTAGGTCAAATACGCCTACAATACCACACATATTTTTATGTTTTTAAAAATTAAAAATGATTTTATTTTTCTAACCTTACAAAGTTAATCTATATTTCAATTGATTTTTATTTAAGCAATAAAATAGTTATTTTTTTATTAATTCAATAAATTATATGTAATTTTATTAACATAAAAATAAAATATAGCATAAAAAATGGCTCAAAATTTTGACATTGATAAACTAGATCGGCAAATTCTTTCCATGTTGATTAAAGACTCGACACTACCCTATACTGAAATTGCAAAGGAGCTTGTAGTTTCTGCAGGAACAATACATGTGCGCATGAAAAAGCTTACCGATATGGGAGTTGTAGTTGGTTCGCATTTAGAGATAAATCCGGTAAAGGCTGGTTATGATATTTGTGCGTTTCTTGGAATATTTCTTGAAAAGGGCTCAGAATATCATGATTGTGTAGCACGCATGAAAAAAATTCCAGAAATAGTTGAGCTGCATTATACAACAGGCGTGTATAGTATGTTTGCAAAAATTATTTGCCGTGATACACAGCATTTGCGTGAGGTATTAAATGAACATATTCAACCCATAAAAGGCGTGCAACGCACAGAAACGTTTATTTCGCTGGAGGAAAGCATAAAACGACAAGTAGAAATAAATGAGAAGAAAGGTAAATTATAGATTTGTGAGGCTTATACGATGTTAAAATTTTGTTTAGACAAAATCCCAGAAAGCTTCCCCACTTTCTCAACAGGCTCGAAATGACAATACACAAAGAGGAGGCAGTTTTTTAAAGAAGAAAAGATTACGAAGGATGCTATTTTTATTGCTTAAACGAGAGCCCTTCATTTGCTAATGCCACTCGAAGCTTGGGTAATGAACCAGGACCAAATCCATGCAGTTGCAACAATTCGCTTTCGCTATATTTTGCAAGCTGTTTAAGCGATGTTATTTTTTCATTTCCTAATGCTCTTCTTGCAGGAGCAGAAAGTAATGCAAGAAAATTATCGTTTGGCTTGTTCTGTTGTTCACAAATGGGGCAAGTAGGGCAATTGCTGCTTTTATAATACTCATGACCTTTTTTGCAAATTCGTAATGTAGGTTTACGTAATTTCATTTATTCAATAGCATTATAAAAAATATACACTTACTTAGCAGAAGAAGAATCAGCAAGCGTTTCAGGAGTAACCTTTATACCATCAAATTTTATTTCAATATCATTTTTAAATACAATGGTAAGAAATAAAAATCCTGATTCGTCATAAAATTTCCAATCGCCTTCTTTAGCACCTGCAATGTATTTACCAACTTGACGTTCGTTACCATTTAAGTAATAAAACGTATGAATTCCATCAGGTACATCATCAATAAATTTACCAATGAAACGAAGTTTTCCATTTTCAGTAAAGTAGTGTTTCCACTCACCATCTCTATTATCTGCTTTATATGAACCCTCCTCTCTGAATCCTTGCAATTCAAATATCCACGGCCCTTCTCTCAGTCCATCAACATATTCGCCTTTTGTAATAACCATACCAGAATCGCTGTACTCGGTATATACGCCATCTAGCTTACCGTTTCTATAATTTTCTTCCGACAGGATGTTGCCACTTTCATAAAACCATTTCCAAACGCCTTGCGCTTTGCCCTTTTGATCGTACTTACCTTTTTGCTCTATTTTACCATTGGGATGATAAAACACCCACTCTCCTATTTTTTTACTATTTAAATATTCTCCTTGCGATTTTATTGCTCCATCAGGATAAAACTCTTTCCAAACACCCTGCTGACGACCAGCCGTATCCAATATACCTTCTGCCGACAAAAAACCATCTATATAAACCTGTGCTGCAATTACTTTTCCTTCAGGTGAAAATTCGCGATGAATACCCTGTGCTACATCATCTTTATACGTACGTGTAAAATGCACTTGGCCATTATCATAATACTCTGTTTTCACATCAAGCTTTGCTAATTCAGGCACATTATTTTGTATTATTCCATTTACGTATTTTGTAGTATTTAAAAGACTTCCAGTTAATGAATACTCTTTTAAGTAACCATTCATTTTATCATCTAAATAAGTTACCTCAGTTTTTAAAGTACCATTGGGGTAAAACTCTTTCCATACCCCTTGTTTTAAGTTTTTATTATCTCTACGGTTAATGCGTTCTTCTTTTTGAATAAAGCCCATTTTATACTCTATGATAGTAATAATAGTGCTATCGGGTGTAAACTCAAAACCTATTCCTTCTTCTTTACCTATAACAAAGGGAACAATTTTTTTTATTTTATTAGCACTGTTATTGGC
>JBASCV010000239.1:0-6379 GCA_049651825.1 Bacteroidia bacterium | reverse complement strand
TCATATTTATAATTACGAAGGAGGTGGAATTGCACGCAATTCGGGCGTACAAGCAAAATTAATACAGGGGCAAAATGGTAAAATTTCGCCACAACAAATAATTGAAAATATAAATCCTGATTACGATTGGCTTACACGCACACGCCTTGTATGCATTGAAAACACAGGCAATAAATCGGGTGGCAGCTATTATACCTTAGAGCAAATGGAAGCAATATCTAATGTGTGTAAGCAATATAATTTGAGTTATCATTTAGATGGTGCACGTATTTTTAATGCAATAGTAGAATTAATAGACACGAATATTGTTGTTGACAAACAAAAAGCAATTGAAGAGCAATGCTTACAAATAGGAGCTTGTTTTGATTCAATATCTATCTGCTTATCAAAAGGATTGGGAGCGCCCGTTGGTTCGGTATTGTTGGGCAATAAAGAGTTTATTAAACAAGCTCGCAAAATACGTAAGGTGTTTGGTGGTGGTATGCGTCAAGCGGGATATTTAGCTGCAGCAGGAATTTATGCGCTTGATAATAATTTGGTACGCTTGAAAGAAGACCACAAAAGGGCTGCGCATTTGGCTTCGGTACTGAGTAATTTGTTGTATGTGAATAATATATTGCCTGTGGAAACAAACATTGTTATTTTTAATTTGAGTCACAATGTTCCACCAAACAGCTTTCTTCAAAAGTTATCCGAAAACGATATAAAAGCAACTGCTTTTGGAAAACAAGCCATTCGTTTTGTTACTCACCTCGATTTTACAGACGATATGCTACTTAAAGTTGAAAATGTATTGAAGCGATTTTAAAAATGCAAATAAACTCTTTCGCTCCAATTGTTAGTCAAAAAAGTACTGTACTTATTTTAGGTACAATGCCTGGTAACGATTCATTAAAATATGCTCAGTATTACGCACATCCAAGAAATGCATTTTGGAAAATACTTTTTGAAATTTATAATAACCAGTATTCAGATGATTATAATTCTAAAAAGGAATTATTGGTAAAAAACAACCTTGCATTGTGGGATGTTTTAGCAAGTTGCTTCCGTCAATCAAGTTTGGATACTGATATTACACTAGAAAAACCAAATGACATAGCTCTGTTTCTTCAACAATATTCAAACATAAAACATATTGTTTTTAATGGCAAAGCGGCCGAACGTTATTTGAAAAAATATTTTAAACACTTGTCGTTATCTTCAACTATAATGCCATCTACTAGTCCTGCAAATGCAATTAGCTACGCAAAAAAAATGCTAATGTGGAAAAACATTGTTCATTTAACGTGAGTAATTTTTATCCATTTACTGCTTATCGCTTATCAGTAAAATTAATACTTCTGTGTTTTCCATCACAATAAGGTTTGTTGGCTGATGCACCGCATCTGCATAGTGCAGTAACTTTATCTTTCATGGTTTCAGTTCCGTTTGTATCTTTTACCACTACTTTGCCATGCACAAGCAATGGCCCATTGTTGCTAACCTCTATTACTGTATCGGTAATTGTGTTGTCATTATTGTTAACTGTATTTTTTGCATTATTTAAAAAATAAGTTAATGCACCTGATGGGCATTTACTTACTTGTTCAATTAATTTTTCGGTGGTTGTTGCGTTTACTTTTATCCAAGGTCGCTCGCGTGGATTAAATACTTCGGGCATGCCGTTCACAGCATGCCAACATATTTTTGAGTGAATGCATAAGGCCGGTTTCCAAACAATTGTTACCTCCCCGTTTGTATATTCTTTAGTATTATTTTCCATTATTTGGTATTGGTGTAAGTTTACACGTATTTAATAGTTAAACAAAAGTACAAACTTCTTTAATGGTAATTAAAAAAATCAATAACCTGATAATCAGCGACTTGTTTTGTGAGGCTATTAACTTTCTGTTGTTTATAACATCTGTTGACAGGATAAATTACACATAAAAAAATGCAGCAATTTTGTATCTAGGCTAATTCAGCTGTAGTTCCGTCATGGATGAAATTACTTGTTAGCGAATAATAAAAAAAAGAGTTACAATGAAAAAAGGTATTATTAGTATTACAGCAATTTTGTTTTTAATACTATTTACTTCAAATCAGCAAATAAACGATCAGGACAGGCGCATCTTTAAAGTGATCAAAATTAAAGAACAAGTTTGGATGGCCGAAAATTTGAACGTAACAACCTATCGTAATGGCGATACTATACCTCAGGTAAAGAGCCCTTCGGTTTGGTCAAAAATGAAAACAGGTGCTTGGTGTTACTATGAAAATGATGAAGAAAACGGTTTAAAATACGGTAAATTATATAATTGGTATGCCGTTAACGATCCAAGAGGCTTGGCACCCAAAGGTTTTCATATTCCTACTGATGAGGAGTGGGCTAAATTGATTAATAGTATTGGTGCAGAGGAAGCGGGTGCAAAAATAAAAGCCAAACGAGGTTGGAAACGTAACTTAAATGCCACTAACGAAACAGGGTTTTCATGTTTGCCTGGTGGTTACCGCTATAGCGTTGGTTCATTCCTTTACGAGGGTAGTAATGCCTGCTTTTGGACTTCAACTCAATCAAAAAATGAAAATAAGGCTTGGGGGCGTACGCTTCACCATAGTTTTTCAGATATTGGCCGCGATGATGGTAACATGGGTAGTGGTTTATCTGTTAGGTGCATAATGGATTAATGTGTTTTTTGTTTATTTTGTTCTAGAATAATTTAAAATTTTTCTCATCCGTAATCCGTTGCTTTACAAAAAAAAGGTTTAATTTAGCCAATAAACAGCATTAAACTATAGTCTAATGCTGTTTATTGGTCGTTTAGTTTTTTCGTTTTTGTAAAAAATACTCTCTAAGAGATGAAAAAAATTGTATTCGTTGTTTTGTTAATTCAAGGAACATTAACAATTAATTTTGCCCAAAATGTGGGCGTAAATAGTACTGGTGCAACACCCCATGCATCTGCATTATTAGACGTTGATGCCGCACCTACAAATGATAAAGGTGTATTAATTCCTCGTGTAGCTTTATTGGCAACCAATAATGCCTTGCCTATAACAAACCCAGCAACATCGTTGTTGGTATATAATACCGCAACTGCAGGTATATCGCCTTTTAATGTGGTTCCTGGCTTTTATTATTGGGATGGTGCAAAATGGATAGCAATGGGTGGCAGTGGTGGTTTGAATTGGTCGCTTACAGGAAATGCAGGAACCATAAACGGGACCAACTTTTTGGGAACAACCGATGGGGTAGACTTAGCTGTTTATACAAATAATAGTGAAAAAATGCGTGTAATGACTACAGGTGAGATTGGAATAGCAAACGCTTCTCCACAGGGCCTTCTTGATTTAGGTACAAATAATAATATAACCTTTCAAACAGCACCCAATAGTAGTAGTTATTATGGAATACGATTTAAGCAGGGCGTTACAGATGCTTTTTCGCTTTTTCATGACGATGCAGATACTTCATTCAATTTTGGCTATGATGCTACAGTAACAAATAGTATCAATTCTCATACAAAGTATCTTACTCTAAAATCAACTGGTAATGTAGGTATTGGAACTGTGATACCTAGTAATAAACTTTCTGTAGAAAGCGCTTATACAGATGCTATTAAATTAAAGGGAAATACCAGTGGAAATGCTCCTCATACAGCTGCTTTATTTATTGCCGAATCCAATATAGATTATAGGGGCAGGGGCATGTTTTTACCAACCACTGCAGCAGAGGCAAGCTCTTCTTGGTTTGTAGGTGTACCTTATACGGGAAGTGGTTTTCAGATAGGGGTATCCAACACGCACACTCAGGAACAAGTTACAGGACCGTACATTACTTCAAATGCCAAACTGTTTATAACTCCCTCGGGTAATGTTGGCATAAATACTTCTTCTCCTGCATGTAAGTTGGATGTTTTTTCGCCTAATACAGGTGTTGCACAATCAAATCAAGGTGGTTTAACATTTCAAGTACAAGATGGACAATCACGTCCAGCAATTTCAACTTACGGTAATATTGATGGTATTTTACCAAACGGTACAGGTTGTGCATTGGCTGTTCGACAACAAGCTGGAACTGGTCGTTCAATAAACGCATCTGGAACAATTAATGCATCTGGAGCCGATTACGCTGAATATTTTTATCAAGAAACCCCAGGTATGCTTCAAAAAGGCGATGTTGTGTGTTTGGCTCCTACGGGAAAAGTTACCAAATTATTAACTACGGGAGTTATTTTAGGTGTTGTGTCTACAAAACCTGGTGTAGTTGGAAATGATATGTTTGATCCGAAAAATCCAGAAAATACTGTACTTGTAGGGTTGGTGGGGCAAGTACCAGTGAATACAACTACTGAAAATGGTGAAATAAATGTTGGTGATTACCTTACAATGTCTTCTACTAAAGTTGGTTATGCAATGAAATCAACTGATGCGAATAAAGTAATTGGTGTTGCATTAGAAACGCTAAAAAGTGGTGAAGGTAAAGTTTTAGCATATTTGAATATAGGAGAAGCAAACCTTATTTCTAGTTTGAAACAGCAAAAAGAATTAATATCCTCATTGGAAGCTAAATTAGATGAGTTTGAATTGAATACCAAAAGAGCAATAGAACAATTAACGAAAGATGTTATTGAAATTAAAACATATAGATAGTTAGGCAAACAAAATAATGAAAAAAAAAATAACTATAGGACTACTAATTTGGGCTAGTTACTCCTATGCCCAAAATGTTGGAATAAATAGTACAGGTGCTAGTCCAGATGCGTCAGCAATGTTGGATGTTGATGCCGCACCAACAAATGACAAAGGAGTGTTACTTCCACGTGTAGCATTGTTAGCCACAAATAATCCGCTACCGGTAACCAATCCAGCAACTTCTTTGGTTGTTTATAATACGGCAATTGCTGGTATTGCCCCCAATAATGTAGTACCCGGATTTTATTATTGGGATGGTAGCGTTTGGAAAACATTAGGAGCAAATTCGTCTGATTTAGATATTGTTGAGTTAGTTTATGACTTGCCGTCTGGTTCAAATGGTGGTGCATCTGTTGCAAATACATGGACCACAAGAGAGATAAATACTGAATTGACTGATTTTAATAATTTATGTACATTATCGTCTAATCAGTTTACTTTGGCTGCAGGAACATATGATATTCAGTTTAATCAAATTTTTTTTTCAGAGGGCAATGTTCCAATGCAATTTCATTCGCGTTTAAAAAACATTACATCTAATACCACGGCTTTAATAGCACTAACCGGAAGACTTCATGCGAATACAGGGTCGAGCGGAAATGTTGATTGTGAGGGTAGGGGAGTTGTTCAAATTGCCACACCAACAACATTTGAACTACAGTATTTTGCTGAAAATGCTTGGAATAGAGGTCTTGGATATGGCTTAACTGGTGCTTCTGGTGAGAACGAACGTTATGTTTATATACGGATAAAAAGAATAGCTCAATAGACGCTTAAAACAATGAAAATGAAAAAAATAATTACAATAGGATTATTCATATTAGGTAGTAGCGCTTATGCTCAAAATGTAGGAATTAATACTACTGGCGCAAGTCCTAATGCTTCATCAATATTAGATGTAGATGCTGCCCCTTCAAATGATAAAGGAGTATTGCTTCCTCGGGTGGCTTTGGTAGCTTCTAATAACCCGCTACCCATAAGCAATCCAGCAACCTCATTAATTGTATATAATACCGCAACAGCTGGTAGTATTCCTTACGATGTGGTACCTGGATTTTATTATTGGGATGGTGTGCAGTGGTTGCCATTTGCAATGGGCACCCCTCCAGGTGTTGTTGTTGCTTATGCTGGTTCAACAGCGCCTTCGGGCTATTTAGTATGTGATGGTAGTGCTGTTTCTCGTACGGCATTTGCAAACTTATTTGCTAAAATAGGTATTATGTATGGGCCTGGTGATGGAAGTACTACATTTAACTTACCTAACTATCAAGGATATTTTTTAAGAGGCCAAAATAATGCTTCAGGTGCCGATCCTGATGCGGCCTCACGAACCGATAGGGGCGATGGCACAACTGGTGATGCTGTGGGAACAAAACAAACAAGCCAGTTTGGAAGTCACAGGCATTCGCCTGATTTAGGTGGTGCACCTAACTCTGCATTTGGTGCTTTTTTTAATAATGGTTCTTATGCATATCCTGTTGCTGGAGGTAATTACGGTACATGGGCAAACACAACTGTAACTAATTTTACCGATTATCAAGGTGGAAATGAAACCCGCCCAATAAATATAAATGTGTTGTATTGCATCAAATATTAATCTCATAAACGTAAAGTAATGTTGCGAAATTTTAAAAAATATCATTTGGCATTTTTTTTGAGCACATGTGTACTGATTAATTTTAATTATGCTCAAAATCGCTTATTG
>JBASCV010000238.1:0-4395 GCA_049651825.1 Bacteroidia bacterium | reverse complement strand
CTCCTAAAGAGGGCAGTGAATTGTCTAACAAAAATGAGTATCACAAAGTATATTATCATAAAATTGGTGATGCACAACAAAATGACAAGCTGATTTATGAAGATAAGGCACATCCGTTAAGAAATTTTTCTGTATCAACTACGCCTGATCAAAAGTTGCTTGTGTTGTATGGGTCGGAATCAACAAGCGGAACTTCGCTTGCTGTAAAGCAGTTGGATAAAAAAGATGCCCAATTTGTAACTATGGTTGATAATTTTGAAAATAATTATACAGTTGTTCATAACGAAGGTACTGTACTTTATGTATTAACCGATAAGGATGCGCCTAAAAATCAATTGTTGACGATTGATGTAAATAAAAAAATAACAAGCGAAAGTTGGAGTAAAGTTATTCCTGAATCATCAGATTTGTTGGAGCATGTTTATTTGTGTAACGGTAACATTATAGCTCAGTATTTGAAAGATGTAACTACACGTTTATACACTTACACAAAAGAAGGGAAGCTTAAAAATGAAATAAAATTGCCAGGAATATGTAAGGTTGATGCTGTTGATAGTGATATTGATGATAGTTTGGCGTTTTTCTCGTATAACACCTTTACCGCACCTCCAACTATATATAAATACAATGCTGTTGATAACAGTTTAGCCCTTTGGTTTGAGTCGAAAATAGATTTTGATTCGGATAATTATGAAACTAAACAAGTGTTTTATATAAGTAAAGATGGCACTAAAGTACCTATGTTTATTACGCATAAAAAAGGTTTGGTGTTGGATGGTAACAATCCGTGTTTTTTATTTGGGTATGGTGGTTTTAGCTCTTACTATTCTCCTGAATTTAGGATTGATCGTGCTGTATTTCTTGAAAATGGAGGGGTTTATGCGATTCCAGGTTTAAGAGGTGGTGGCGATTATGGCGAGGAGTGGCATAAAGCAGGTATTAAGTGTAAAAAACAAAATGTGTTTGACGACTTTGTTGCTGCTGCAGAATATTTGATTCATGAAAAATATACATCTTCTTCAAAATTAGCTATACATGGGCGTTCTAACGGTGGTTTGTTAATTGGTGCTGTGATGACGCAACGACCTGATTTAGCTAAGGTTGCAATACCTACTGTGGGTGTATTGGATATGTTGCGTTATCATAAATTTACAATAGGCTGGGCTTGGGCTACTGATTATGGTTTGAGTGATAATAAAGAAGAATTTGATTGTTTGATAAAATATTCGCCTTTGCATAACGTAAAAGAAATAGAATATCCTGCAACACTTGTAACTACTGGCGATCATGATGATAGAGTTGTTCCGGCTCACTCGTTTAAATTTATTGCAACTTTGCAGGAAAAACAAAAAGGCGAAAACCCAACGCTTGTTCGTATTGATACAAATGCTGGACATGGTGCAGGAAAGCCCACATCTAAGCAAATTGAAGAATACGCAGATATCTGGAGCTTTGTGTTTTATAATTTAGGAATGAAGTATTAATTCCTAACTATTTTCGTCATGCTAAAAAAACTGTTTTGCGGAACCTTTGTTGAGGTTGAAAAACAAAGAGAAGAATACGCTTACAAAAATACATCGTTTGATTGGAAAGTTGTTTGGATAAGTGTTATCACAGCTTTTAGTCTTACCATGATTTATTATTTTGGCCGCTATTCTCATTTTAGAGGTTTTTTAGAAGCCATAGGTACTATAGATTTGCTAAAAACTACCGATATAATTATATATAGCAGTAATTCTTCTAATTTACCCGAGTTGGCTTATTGGGTGATGATGCTTTTTGTGTTCTATTTTTTAGTCCCTGCTATAGTTGTGAAACTTGTTTTTAAAGAAAATTTGTCCAGTTATGGCTTAACATTTAAAGGGGCATTTAAAGATTATTATCTATACATAATAATGCTTTTGGTTATGGTGCCCTTGGTATTGTATTTTTCTACCACGCACGCTTTTCAGACAAAATATCCGTTTGTAGACTTTAATGAAGGTTACCCAATTATGTCGGATTTGGTGAAATGGGAGTTCTTGTATTGTCTTCAGTTTTTTGCATTGGAATTTTTTTTTAGAGGTTTTATGTTGCACGGTTTAAAGAAACGAATGGGTTTTTATTCCATTTTTGTAATGATGATTCCTTATTGTATGATTCACTTCGGAAAGCCTGTACAAGAAACATTAGCTGCAATTATTGCAGGTATTGTTTTGGGTTGTGTGAGCTTAAAAAGTGGTTCAATTGTTCTTGGTTGCTTGGTGCACATGTCGGTTGGTTTAGCAATGGATTTTGCCTCGTTGTGGCAAAAAGGATTGCTGTAAAATAGGTGTAAAAAAAACGCCCCGCTATTTTAGCGGGGCGGTTTTATATATATAATTATATCTTAACGATACACCACTTTAAATGATTTGCTTTTTCCTTCGTTACTGTTTATTGTGGCAAAGTAAACACCTTTAGGAAGGTTGGTAATATCAATTGATGAGTTGTCGATGTTTAGCTCTTTAGTAGCAACTTCGGCACCTAAAATATTTACTAACGATAATTTAGCTTGCGAATTAACGCTATATGGATGTTTTATGTGAATAATACCATCAGTAGGGTTTGGGTACAAAGTAATATCAGATTTGTTGATTTCTTTTATACCTGTAACTTGTTCGTTTCCTGCTTTTATAATAATTGTTTCGTTGGTTTGTAAGTTTGGAATACCATTGTCGGTTGCATTTACTGTTACTGTATATATACCTTGAGGTAGATTATCGGTTATAAATGTACATTCGTATTCTTTGAAGGTAGAAGTGTTTTTCGTCATCACATACGAAAATCTACCTGGTTCAGAGCAGCTGAATGATGCATTTACAGTTTGATTTATTTCAGGTGTTGTAGTTGATATTTTAAATGTTACAAAATTGCTCGCAACTCTCAATGTATCGCCAGTATATACATCTATCGTATCGCAAATGTTTTGGTTGATAACTAATGGAGGTATGTTTCCTGTTGAAGCTAAATTAAAATACATTTCTTGGTTATCTAAAAAATCAACGCTGTCGGTAGTGTTGTAAGGGCCATCAAATCCTAAGCCAGGTTGATCAAATCTACCTACTTGGAAATAATCAATACCGTTGCCTTGATTTACACCAACTGTAGCAGGTGAACCATAAAAACCATTTACTCCGCCTGATGCATCTCCTGTTGTCCAATTCATATCGCCATAGCAAAAGCCAACATTATTGCCTGCTGGTAATAGTGAATCGGTTCCATCGGTAATAATTAATTGAAATGTATTAAGTTTATCGCTATACATATTGTAATAACCAACGTTTTCCCATTTTACAATCATTGCTGTTGGCGTAATTTTATAATATACCAAACCGCTCATGCCATTTCGTGTATCAACATCGCCCCAAAATGCAGCAATCATATTAAATATGTATGTAGGGAACGAATCTGGCGTGTATTCATAATAAGGGCTCAAGAACGATATATTTCCATTGTTGTTGATATACACTGAATCGTAATTAACTCCATAAAAGTTGAATGAGAATGGTAAACCAATTAAATCGGTGTAACCATCATCATTGCGGTATTCAATGCTATCATAAGCGCCATGCACAAAAGGTACAACAGAAAATGTGCTATCTAACGGAACCATACAGCTACACATTGCTTTTAAACCTCTAGTTGCCAATATTTCTTCTGATGGTTTAGTTATAGGGGTTGTAGAGAAGCTGTTGGGGAAATTGTATTTTTTAGATGCATCCAATTGACCACTTTGTTTTAATTGATTATACTGTGTAGGGGTAATGTTCACATCGTTTTGAGCAGTAGCCCACATTGTACATGAATAAGCTAGTAGAAGTAGTATTTTTTTCATGGCCCTGGAGTTTTAGAGGTTAATTCTTTGGTAAGCCTAATATGATGAAAAGAACTTTATTTTTGTATTTAGACGAAGTAATCAAACAAAAGGTTGCATGCTTCGACTATTTTGTTGAAAAGAACGTAATAATGTTGATTTTAAATACAAGACTGTCGTTTAAATCAAAAGGTTGCATGCTTTAAACATTTTTTTTCGAAATTGTTGATTTTAGTACTTAAAATGTTGAAAATATTGCGGGTGTAATAGTTCAAAATGTTATGAATTTTGAGTAAAATTGTGTAACCTAATAATTGATATATGAGCAAAAAAATTTTAGCCAATGATGGCATTGATGCACAAGGAAAAGCATTGCTTGAAAAAGCGGGCTTTACAGTTGTTACTGAAAAAGTGGCGCAAGAGAATCTAATTGCAGCTATTAATGAACACAAATACGTGGGACTTACAGTTCGTAGTGCAACAAAAGTCCGTAAAGATGTTATAGATGCTTGCCCGAATTTAAGACTGATTGGCAGAGGTGGTGTAGGGATGGATAATAT
>JBASCV010000237.1:0-20769 GCA_049651825.1 Bacteroidia bacterium | reverse complement strand
ACCTGCATCATGTTCTTTGATTGCATTTACAATCTGACTCTCTGTGAATTTTTGTTTTTTCATAACCATATAAAATTAAGATTTTTAGTCTACTTTTATACAGTCCGACTTTTAGGAGGGGTTACATGCATGGTCTTTAGATGTAAGCTCTTTAAATGGATAATGAGCAGTAATACAATACTCCTGTTGTTCATTGGCTCTATAAAAAATATTTTGACTAATCGTATCTACTGCCTTGTTTTCTGCTGCATCATTATCAAAAGTGGTTTCGTATAATATATGAGAATTGTATTTTTCGCTATTTTCAAATTTATAGGTTCCCGTAAAGTCTCGGTTTACCGAAAGTAATTGTTCAACATTTTCTGGCACAACCGTTTTCATAAAAATGGCCCAATAATATTCTCTTGTGGTACGATAAGGATCTAGAATATAGTTTTTCAACTGCCACCACTGAAATTGATTTAGAAAAATAAAAAAAACAATTGCTATCGAAAACAAAACCTGTGTCATCTTTTTTTGCTTTTGAATAAACACAAAAAAATAGCCCAAACAAATTGCTAATAATGGATAGCTAGTTATTATTGGTCTACACGAGTACGCTGCACCATAGTACCAATACGTCCAACACGAAATAACATAAAACGAAACACTAACATATAGTAAAATAGGCCAAAATAAAGGCTTGTTGTTTTTATATAAAAAATAAAAACCAACAATTGAAAACAACATAACAGGTGTGTATAAAAACCAGCCTTTGCGATAACTAAACAGAACTTCGATAATGTGTGGAGAAAAAAAATCTAAACCAACTCCTGGGTTTTTATAACTATCATAAACAAAATGCCCTGTGGTTATTTTCCAATAAATGAGTTGTGGCACAATCAGCAAAACACAAAAAACACTAGTAATGAGTAGTGATTTTATATTGGCTAAAAGCAAGGAGGCTTTCGATTGTAGTGTTGCGAAAGAATAAACGTTCCATAATAATGGAATAAAAAATATAAAAACCTCACTAGGTTTTACCAAAAACATAAGAGTAGTTGAAACACCTATTGCTAAGAGATTTTTCAATTTTTGTTGTTCATGCCATTTTATAGTATTCCACACAACAATAGAAACAAGCATAAACAAAATGTTTACTGTTTCAAGATTTTTTAAAGTTAGATGGTGAATATAATTTGTACCAAAAACAACAATAATAATAACAATAGATGCAATTTGTTCTGAAAAAAAATAGCGTAAAATTTTCCGTAAATAAATTAGTCCAATAATGGTATATATAATTCCGCCAATAACTAAAGCATATTGATAGGGCATTGAAAAACCATTAATTTCGTAACCTCCCCAACTTGCTATTGAATGTCCTAAATAAAAAAATGGCAAATAAAACAATGCCATACCAAATAAAAAAACATAAATAGGTTCGCCTGTATCGTTTGTAGATACTTGATAAAGTGTACCCGTAAGTTCTTGTTGTTGATTAATTTCTTTGAGCCAAATTATGTCCTTTAATAAAGGGTCGTGGTGTATAAAGGTTGCAGGCAAACACATGTAATATCCCAAAATATCCCACGAAATTTCTTTTTTATCTACATTACTGATTCTATAAACAGAAAGGAGTAATCCAACTATTAAAAGTGTTATTAATGATGTACGTTGAAAAAAACGTTTCATAATTTTTTTTGTTACGGACGAATATCTGTTTTCTTCTTTTCAATCGCTGCCCTTATATCTTCAATTCTTCCCTTTGGAATAGCGTTAATAAGTTTTTGAATATACGGTGTTTGAGGATTTTCATAAATTGAATCCGCTTCACCCATTTCCTCAACTTTTCCTTTATTCATTACTACCATTCTATCGCTCATGTATTTTACAACAGATAGGTCATGGGAAATAAAAATGTAACTAAAACCAAACTCTCGCTTTAACTCATTTAACAAATTCAGTACTTGGGCTTGTACTGATACATCCAATGCAGAAACAGGCTCATCACAAATAATAAATTTTGGTTTTAATGCCAACGCTCGTGCAATGCAAATACGCTGACGCTGACCACCTGAAAACTCATGAGGATATTTATAAAAATGATTTTTATTCATATTCACACGCTCGAGCAGTGCAATCACTTGTCGTCTGCGGGCAATGTCACTTTCACCAATATTGTGTACTTGCATAGGCTCCATAATAGCCTGACCAATTGTTAACCTTGGATTCAGTGAAGAATAGGGGTCCTGAAAAATAAGTTGCATATCACTTCTCAAGGTTCGCATTTCTTTTTCAGCTAATGCAGCAACATTTTTACCTTCAAACAAAATCTGACCATCTGTTGGTGCTATTAAACGCAAAATGGTTCTGCCTAATGTTGTTTTTCCACAGCCCGATTCTCCAACTAAACCAAGTGTCTCGCCATGATAAACATCAAAACTTACATCATCTACAGCTTTTACGTAATCAGTTACTTTTCCAAACAGCCCGTTTTTTATGGGATAATAGGTTTTTACATCTTTAAGCTCCAGAATAGGTGTTGTACTGTATATTTTTTTATGCGCTTCATACCGCTCTTCTTTGCTTACTACAATTTTATTCGTAAGCTGAGTAATTGATTGAGGGCTTTCTATCATTTCACCATTTAACTCTGTACGCATAAATGATGAAACCGTTGGCAACCAACGCAAGCGTTTATCCAGCGGTGGGCGGCACGCTAAAAGTCCTTTTGTATAAGGATGTTTAGGATTTGTAAAAATATCGATCACCGAACCCTGTTCAACAATTTTACCTTTATACATTACAATTACTTTGTCAGCAAGCTCTGCAACAACACCTAAATCGTGTGTAATAAACAAAATACCCATATCGCGTTCGCGTTGCAGCTTTAGCATCAACTCTAAAATAGTTGCCTGAACAGTTACATCCAAAGCGGTTGTGGGTTCATCTGCAATAAGTATATTGGGTTGACCGCTAATGGCCATAGCAATCATTACGCGCTGCTTTTGTCCACCAGATATTTGATGTGGGTAACAATTAAAAATTCGTTCTGGGTTGGGGAGTTGTACCTCTTTAAAAAGTTCTATTGTTAGCGCTTTTGCTTCCTTCTTATTTACCTTTTGATGTAGTAAAATGGCCTCCATTACTTGGTCGCCACAAGTGTAAACAGGATTAAGCGATGTCATGGGCTCTTGAAAAATCATGGCAATTTCATTACCTCTCAACGCCCTCATTTCTTCACTCGAAATTTTTTGCAAATCAAGCACCCCTTTGTTTTTTGAGTGATAACGAATTTCACCTGAAGCAATTTTTCCGTTCGATTTAGAAATTAAACGCATGATAGAAAGTGCTGTTACGGATTTTCCAGAACCCGATTCGCCAACAATGCCAATTGTTTCGCCTCGCGACAAAGTAAATGAAATTTCGTTTATCGCTTTTATTGTTTCTTCTTCACTACGAAACTCCGTTACTAAATCCTTAATTTCTAACAATGTTTCTTTTTCCATAATCAATATCCAAAAGACTGTTAAGTTAGATATTTTGCTGGAATTTTGCAAAAAATAAACTACAACATAACGATTATGATAAATGTACTCAACACACTTCTGAAAACACTTTTTAATCGTTACATTTGGCTTAGTTAAAACCTTTAAATTTAATAAAACACTATGCCCAACCCTCAAAACTGGGTAAAAAATTACGGTGACTATCTCTTTTCAATTGCTATTGTTAAAGTTAACAACAGGCAACTTGCAGAAGATATTGTACAAGACACCTTTTTGGCTGCCGTAAATTCCATTTCAAGTTTTAAAGGTGAAAGCAGCGAAAAAACATGGTTAACAGCTATTTTGAACAATAAAATTATTGACCATTATCGCAAGAAAGATGTTTTAAAAAACACCGAAAGCTATTTAGCCGAAACGGAACAGTCATTTAATGATTGCTTTTTTGATTCATCAAATGAATCGTTAGGGCATTGGTTGTCAAAATCAACACCTTCAGCATGGATAAGCACTACAGATGATCCAATTACAACAACGGAGTTTTATCGTGTACTCTATGATTGTATTCAAAAAATGCCTTCAAAGCTTATTCCTGTTTTTATGTCAAAATTTTTAGACGAAAAAAAAACGGAAGATATTTGTAAGGATTATGAAATTTCCTCGTCTAATTATTGGGTAATCATACATCGCTCAAAGCTGTTGATGAGAACGTGCTTAGAAAAAAACTGGTTTAAAAAATAAAAATGTGGAGCAAACTCAATTAAAATATTGGATACCAAACTGTAAAGAAGCAACTCTTTTATCCGTTATTAAAGAGGAGAAAAAGCTTCCGTTAAGTTTGAAAATAAAACTATTTATTCATTTATTGTATTGTTCTTCTTGTAGGACTTTTGTAAATCAGTCAAAAAAAATAACACACGTTTTATCAAATTTTAAAAACAATATCCACACTCTGCCTTCACAAGGTTTATCGTTAGCACAAAAAGATGCGATGCAACATCAAATAAATGAACGCTTAAAAAAATAATTCACTTTAATTGTAAGGTTTTTTAAGTTCACTCGTCTATAGCTATATAAACATATAATTTTAACGGTATGATTATCAAAAAACAAATTCAAATAATCTCTAAATACTTACTATTAGGGGTTTTTATACACACATTTTCTGCTTGCGGACAAACTGATAATAAAAAAGCTGCATTAGAAAAAAATGGAACCGATTCCTTTATTGTCAAAAAAACTGATGAAGAATGGAAAAACGTGCTTAGTGCCGACCAATATTATATTTTACGTAAAAAAGGAACAGAAGAACCTTATTCTGGTAAACTTTTATTAAATAAAGAAAAAGGTATTTATAAATGTGCGGGCTGTGGCAATAACTTATTTACCGATGATATGAAATTTGATTCGCATTGTGGTTGGCCAAGTTTTGATAAAGAAATTGCTGGCGGAAAAATAAAAACATTAACAGATAATTCACATGGTATGCAACGTATTGAAATTCAGTGCGCCAATTGCGGTGGACATCTTGGGCATTTGTTTGATGATGGTCCAACAGAAACAGGAATGCGTTACTGTGTAAATTCTTTATCGCTAGAATTTGTAAGTGAAAATGAGCTGAAGCAAGAGGGCACTATAAGTAAAAACAAAAACACTAAAAAAGATACGATTGTGTTAGGTGGTGGCTGTTTTTGGTGCGTTGAAGCTGTTTATGAAATGTTAGAAGGTGTTGTAAAAGTAGAATCGGGTTATGCTGGTGGAAAAGTTGTAAACCCTACTTATAAAGAGGTGTGTAGCGGAACCACGGGTCATGCCGAAGTTGTTTCAATTGTGTATGATAACAGTAAAATAGATTTAACAGAAATATTAAAAGTGTTTTTTACCGTGCACGACCCAACAACACTTAATAGGCAAGGTGCCGATGCCGGAACACAATACCGTTCAGTTGTGTTTTATAAAAATGAAATTCAAAAAGCGGTTATAAATAATGTAATTGAAGCATTACAAAACGAAAAGGTTTTCGAGTCTCCAATTGTAACACAAGTTGTACCTTTTACTAATTTTTATGTGGCTGAAAATTATCATCAAGACTACTTTGAACTCAATAAACAAGAGCCTTATTGTGAATTTGTAATACAACCCAAAATTGATAAAATGGAAAAAGTATTTAAAGATAAATTGAAAAAATAAGCAAATTGATTCTTAAAATATCTTTGAGTTTAGGTGCTTTCCATTTAAAACCGTTTTTAATAGAGGTGTTTTAGCCACAAAAGAAAATGCATACAACCCAAAATAAAGTGTAACAACATGAATAAAAAAAATATAACAACAGCTTGTATGTTTTTAATAATAACGCTTTCAAACATTGCACAAAATCGTGTGGTGCTTTTAGAGCAATTCACTAATTCGGGGTGTTATATCTGCGCAAACTATTCTCCCGCAATTTTTGATTATGTAGATAATAATACAGCTGATGTTGTTGCAATTGCTTATCACACAGCATTCCCCTATAATGATTCTATGTATCACGAAAACACCATAGAATCAGATGCTCGTGTAAGTTATTATGGCGTTACTGGTGTACCATATTCAATTGTTGATGGGAGTTATTATGAAAATGCATCGTCTGCATTTTTACCACAAATAACAACTATAATTAATACAAGAAAAGTGGAAGCACCGCTTTATAATATCATGGCCTCAAACACAGTACTTAATAATGGTATGCTTAATGGAGAGTTTGTATTTACTTCAAACACTTCATCAAATACAACTGATAGTTTGGTTGCGTATATTGTGCTTGTAGAAAAGAATGTATTAAAAAGTGCTTACGCTGCAAGTCCTGGAAATAATACAGAAACAGAATACGGCTACGTAATGCGTAAAATGTTGCCCAACTCAAACGGAACGGTGTTGATTAATAAGTTGATAAACGAAAGTGACACTATATCGTTTAGTACACTGTTATCTAATGTAAAAAAAATAGAGGAGTTACGCATTGTTGCTTTTGTTCAGAATGTAAGTACTAAAGAGGTGTACAATGCTTTTTTATCTAACCCTCAAATTACAAATGTTAACGATGTGTCAAAGGCAAAGTCTGTTTTTAAAATTTATCCGAATCCACTAATCTCTTCATTTACAATTGATGGAGAAAATAATGAAATCATTAAATCAATAACAATTAGTAATTTGTACGGAGAGATAGTATCACAGCATGTTCCAAACGATGCTCGTTCTTCTACTTCTTTAGATGTTAATATTTCTCCTGGCGCTTATTTAATGGAAGTGGCGGGTAGTAAAACTAAATTTATTGAACGTATTATCATTACAAAATAGCGACTTTATTTTGTTTGGGTAGCACCTTTTGTAATACAATAGAAATAACAACCACTAGCAAACAGCCAACTACATTTAACCACAAAAAAGCAGCAATATTTTTGTACCAAAACCCAATAACAATAACCTCGGTAACTAGTGCGGCATAAAACACAGCTGTACCTCCTATTTTTTTAAAATAAAAAGCAACAACGAAAACGCCTAAAATAGTTCCATAAAAGAGAGAGCCTAAAATATTTACAACCTCTATCAAATTTCCTAATTTACCAGCGTAAAGTGCCACAACAATACAAAAAAGCCCCCAGCCAAGTGTTGTCCATCGAGAAGCATTGAAACAGTGATCTTCACTCGCATTTTTATTGATCAATCTTTTATATACATCAACAACGGTTGTTGATGATAAAGAGCTTAATCCACTTGCCATAGAACCCATTGATGCGAGAAAAACAATTGCAATTAAAAGCCCTATCAGGCCTTTTGGGAAGTAGTTTATTACAAAATTTAAAAATATATAATTGCTATCGTTGCTATTCTTTTCACCGCTTGTTTCTTTTACCAGTATTACGGCTTTATTTCTGATTTCGTCCATTGATTTATTAGAAGCCCTTAATGCATCGCTTAGTAGCACTTCATTCTTTTTATCATTGTTTCTGATAGCACTAAGCAGCGCTGTTGCTTGTTCTCTTTTTTTAACATGTGCTAAAGTATATTCGTTTTGCAATGCCTTTATTTCGGGAGCTCTTGCGCTATTCTCAACCGTTGTTAATGCAACCTTATTAAAAAAAACGGGCGGCTGATAAAACTGATAAAAAGCAAACACCAACACACCAATCAATAAAATAAAAAACTGCATAGGTATTTTAATAAAGGCATTCATAATAAGACCCAAGCGACTCTGTGTAACCGAACTACCTGTAAGATATCTACCTACTTGAGATTGATCCGTTCCAAAATATGAAAGCTGTAAAAAGAAACCACCAATAATCCCCGACCAAATATTGTATTTATTGTTCCAATCAAATGTTGTGTCAATGGCTTTTGTTTTATCCATTTTTGCTGCAACTTTCAACGCTTCACTTAGTGTTATATTATTGGGCAATAAATAAACAACCATATAGGCCGCCATAAATAAGCCCATAAAAATAATAAGCATTTGAAACAATTGTGTATATGAAACAGCTTTTGTGCCCCCATATACCGTATAACAAACCACTGCCAAGCCAATAAAAATAGTTGTGTAAGAAATATCAATAGTTAAAACGGTAGATAGCACTAATGCTGGGGCATAAATAGTTATACCTGTTGAAACACCTCGTTGAATAAGAAACAAAAAAGCTGTGAGTGTTCGTGTTTTTATATCAAATCTTTTTTCAAGAAACTCATAAGCTGTATATACATTGAGGCGATGAAAAATAGGAATAAATGTTACACATAAAACAATCATTGCCAATGGTAAACCAAAGTAAAACTGAACAAAGCGCAAGCCATCAGAATAGCCTTGTCCTGGTGCCGAAAGAAAAGTAATAGCACTTGCTTGCGTTGCCATTACCGAAAGCCCCACATGATACCATGGCAACTGTTTATCGGCAAGTAAAAAGCTATTAAGATTTTTTGTTCCTTTACTTTTTATAACACCATAAACAATTACCGAAATAAGTGTAATTAACAAAACAAACCAATCAATATAGCTCATTCAAACTGTTTTGTAAATAAATAATAAAAAATAAGTTGTAGAATAAGAACCGTTATAACAAGTACATAAACATAATTCCACGTTTTAAAAAAAGGAGGTTTTTCTTCTTTCATTTTGGCTATTATTGTTTGAGTTCAATTATATTTGTGAATAATCGGTATGCGCCAGGAACACCAGCCGGAAGCTGTCTAAAAAAAGCCAATCCTGTATATACAAAGTTTCCTTTTCCATATTTAGCAATAATTAAACTACCTTCATGCGCTTGCTCGGTTTTATCATTCATTGAAAAAATGCTCTCGTAATTTTTATCTAATTCGGTTGCAAAATATAATCCTCGCTCTTGTTTCCAGCCATCAAAATCTTCTTTGGTAATTTTATTTGGATAGTGCAATACGCGATGGTCTGGATTTAAAAAATCAACACGTGCATTTTCATCGGTAACCCTATCTCGACTTATTGTAAAAGGGAATGGGCCTATTTTGTTTTTTAGTGGCCCAACTCGGCTATTGGTGTTATATTGAACAATTAAGTTGCCTCCATTACTAACGTATTCCATTAATTTATCATACAGTTTATCAATCCGTTCGCTAGTGTTGTAAAGTCGAACTCCGGTAATAATAGCAGCATACTCTGTAAGGTTCAGCTTTTCTAGCTGTTCTTCTTTAAGAATAGTAACAGTATAGCCAACTTGTTGTAAACACGATGCAACATTATCACCAGCACCAGGTATATAAGCAATATTGGTTATATTTTTTTCTAATTTAACAGTTATAAGTTTTGCCGTTGCTTTGTTTAAAATAAATTGTGCGGGAATATGGTCGTAAGTGATTCTACTTATCGATTTCGAATAACTTGTTTCCCCTAATTTTAGGCGAGCTTCAATTGTTCCACTGCTGTTTGTACTCGAAGGTATAATGCCTTCAATAATTTGTTCATCGTTTTTTTGCAACAATTTAAATGTATTGTTAGGTAAAGTAATTTCCCAGCCATTAGTCGTTTTCACTTCTAATGTACCTTCTATATTTGGCGTATTTGCTTTAATTGTAAATTTTATTTTTTGAGGGACTCCCGTAAACATATAAGTTGCATTTTCAATATTAACGGTTACTGGCGGCAACACCTCTAATGGTCTATATATTTCACCTTTTACGGGGTCAGCAAATTTGTAAACAATGGGCCGCTCTAAAAAAAGTATTAGTCCATTTATTTCTATTTCAAATAGTACTTTGTTTACTGCATCGTTTTCCGGTTTACCAATTAGCATATTGTTTTTAACAGTAAATAAGCCGGCCCCATGTGTTTCCTCCAACCAATACGGGGTTGAATAAGGTGTATTCAATGGTAATGGTTCTTTATGTTTGAATGAATACAGCTCGTTTTGTTTTAAATTTAATGTAAGAGCAGTATCTGAAACCGAAGACCATTTTATTCTGTTTAGTTTTACTAAAACCTCATTTCTTGATAGTACTTGTGCTGTTATATCTATTTTATTTCCAGGCACAACAATATAGTCGCTTGCAGTGGCTTCTATCCATACACCAGCACAGGCTATTATTACGTTTTCTACTTCTTTTAGTTTTTGTAGTTTCCAATAATTGGTGTAAGCATCTTTAACACTCAAGCCTTGCAACTGCCTGTAAATAGAAACGATTTGCTCTATGGATTTTTCTGGTGCTTGTGCATTAAATTGAGAAATACAATTTTCTATTAATTGTTTAATATTCTTCCCGCCTTCAATTCGTTCCCACGTTTGATTAATACCCTCAAATAAACTTGTTTTTACTGAATCGCCTTTTAGTTGTTTAAAGTATTCTATCGCCTGTCCTCGTGTTTTTGGCGAACCAAACCCTTGACTTTTATGCATTGAACGACTTTCAGCAGCAACCTCTCCATAACTTTTACCCAATAATTTATTAAAAGCACCAACTTCCATTTTTAATTGATTAGGAGCGGTGGTGTTTGTTGTACCAAAATTAAAAGTATTCCAAAATAGTCGTTTTGTTTGCCATACTTGCGTATAAGCCAATTGCTTGGGAAAGCGTTTAGGGTCTGCAGCTGCTTCAAAAGCTTCTTGAGCAAGTATTGCCGAAGCTGTATGGTGACCATGTCCCCCCTCCCCTGTTGTAGGAAAACGACAAATGATTACATCGGGTTTAAAGTTTCGAATGCACCATACCATGTCAGCTAAAACGCTGTCTTTGTTCCAAATAGCGAGTGTTTCTTCTGGATTTTTAGAAAACCCAAAATCGTTGGCACGCGTAAAAAATTGCTCTGCACCATCTATTTTTCGTGCGGCTAATAGCTCCTGAGTTCTAATCAATCCAAGCTCTTCACCTTGTTCTTTTCCAATCAAATTTTGTCCGCCATCGCCTCTTGTGAGCGATAAATAACCTGTTCTTAAATTTAACTCCTTACTCAAATAAGAAAGCAGGCGGGTGTTTTCGTCATCGGGATGGGCAGCAACATAAAGCACTGTTCCTACTGTGTTGAGCTTCTTCAAAGCTTGTAGAATTTCGGCACTATTTAAAGATTGTTGACTTTGCGAAAAAGCACTAAAAATAATTAGTGAGAGTATGAAAAACAAAATTCGTTTCATAAATACTGTTATAATTTAAATACAAAATAACACATTGCCTGCCAATGATAAACCATAAATCAAATAAATTTTAAATTCATTTTGAGTGCAGCGTATATTGTACTATAAATATTCACCTATTTTTATTAACTTTACCTTCCATTATAAATAGTTATTTGTACATAAGCAGCCAATGAATACGTTAAAATTAAAAGTTGAAGAAGCTTTAGAGCAAATTCGTCCTTACTTACAAGCAGATGGTGGTAATGTATCATTGCTTGAAATCACTAGTGATAAGGTTGTAAAGTTAGAACTGTTAGGCGCTTGCAAGTCGTGCTCTATGAGTGCAATGACTTTAAAAGCTGGCATCGAAGAGTCTATCAAACGTGTTGCTCCTGAAATAACAGCAGTAGAGGCCATTAATGTAAGTAGTTTAACGGTTTAAATTTCTTTGTTTGATGAAATATCTAATTTTTATTTTTTTACTCGTTGTATTGTTATTCAATAGCTGTACACCAGAATTAATGGTACCAGAACCAAGTAAAGGAACTGCCGATTTTTCTAAAAGCATTGCCATTGGAGGCAACTATTTAGCTGGCTATCAAGATGGCGCATTGTATGAAAAAGGACAACGACTTTCTATCCCTGCCTTATTAGCCGATCAGTTTAAGTTAGTTGATGGTGGATTTTTTCATCAAGCTTTAATGCCCGATAATAATGGATTAGGATTAAATACAAAGCCTTGGGAAAGTTGGTTTGTTACACCTAGCCACTTGGGCCATAAAACCGATTGTAAAGGTGTTACAGGTTTATCACCATTAAAAAACATTATTTCGGAAACTGATGCAGCACCTTATTTAACTGGTGTTTCCGGCAATAGTGTTCAAAACTTGGCTGTGCCTTATGCTAGCCTGTCAAACTATTTTAATCCATCATTTGGAACTGCGTTTTCGCCACAAAACCGCAACCCTTATTACAATCGCATTGCAAGCAATCCGGGCACATCCACCATTTTTGATGATGCAAAAGCACAACAAGCAACATTTTTTACTGCTTGGTTGGGAATGGAAGACATTTATAACTTTGCGAGCACGGGAGGTACAAGCGGAAGTATTCCTTCGGCAAGTGTTTTCGAAAATTATCTAGATACTATATTAAGTGCACTTACAGCAAATGGCGCAAAGGGAATTATCGCTACAATCCCTGATTTTAGAGCATTTCCGTATTACACACTAATTGCTTGGGATAATGCTGATTTGCGACAAACACAGGCCGATTCGTTAAACGATATTTATGGACCATCCGGTATTACACACATTCACTTTGAACAAGGAAGAAACGGGTTTGTTATCAACGATCCCAATGCTAATTTTGGTGTACGTCAATTAAAGGCGGGCGAGTACATTACCCTATCGGTTCCCCTCGATTCAATGAAATGCGAAAAATATGGTCTTTTGGTAAACACCATTCACGATCGTTATGCACTTGACAGTTCGGAGGTTGCAGAAATAGATTTGGCTATTCAGTCATACAATGCAGTAATTATTCAAAAAGCAACACAGTACAACTTAGCTTTGGCCGACATGCATTCGTTTTTTAATTCAGTTAAAACAGGCATTAAATGGGATGGTGTAGACTTTAATTCAACATTTGTAAGTGGAGGCTTTTTTAGTTTGGATGGCTATCACCCCAATCAAAAAGGATATGCTATTATTGCAAATGAATTTATTAAAGCCATTAATTCGAAATACGATGCGGTTATTCCTACTGTTAATTGTGTAGAGTGCGATGGTATTATCTTCCCTTAATTATAGTTGTCAATTAAAAAGGTATGTGTTTTTCTGCCGAAGCTAGTTTTGGTGCTAGCGCCTTGTTGGGAACAATAGGAGTATTTTGTTATAAAAAAGCAAGTACATCACCACAAAAAATGCTTGCTTTTTTCCCCTTATTGTTTTCTTTTCAGCAGTTTGCCGAAGGAATGTTGTGGATATCAATAGAAAATAATATGCTGTTGATAGGTAGCATTGCTAAATATATTTTTATAATTATTGCCTTGGCTGTTTGGCCACTGATAGTGCCACTTACCGTGTATAGGTTAGAACAATCTGGCACTAGAAAAAAAATGCTTTTACCAATATTGCTTGTTGGGTCTTTTACCTGTTTGTACCTTGGTGTATGTATTGCTGTGCTTGATTTTAGGGCCGAAATAGATTGTTATCACATCAATTATGTTATGAATTTTCCTTTTGCAAACCCGCTTACAGTTGCTATTTTTTATGTTGTTCCGGTGTTGTTAAGTTTGCTAATGTCAAGCGTTAAAAAGCTTCCTTTGCTTGGTATTTTAGCAGCAATTAGCATTATTGTAGCAATGGTTTTTTATACCAAATACGCCATATCTGTTTGGTGCTTTTTTTCGGCCATTATGAGTAGCGAAATATTATTAGTTATTTATCGCATGAATGACCAGAGTCAAAATATTGCCAAAAAATCTTAAAGTTGTATTTTTTGTAATTGTTACCCATTCCAATTTATTATTTTTGATGTATGACAAGTAAAATAAATAAAACAGCATTATTGTTAGTTGCACTTACTGCGATTTTTATGGGTGCTAGCTGCAAAAAAGAAGACAAAGGTTCTCCGGGCGCTAACGAAATTTGGCTCGAATATAAGGCATACAACCCTCCACAATTGGTTGTTACACCTGGCACAACAGTTATTTTTACGAATAAAGATAATGCCAATCATACTGTAACATCTACATCTGGCGCTTTTGATAGTGGTGTTGTTAAAAATGGAAATACTTTTTCATATACATTTAACGACCCAGGAACCCATTATTTTTACTGTAATTTTCATGCATCAAATTCTGCCGAACAAGGTGCAATATTGGTGAAACAATAAACATAAAAACAAATCGGTTGAATTTAATTATTGATATTGGCAATACACGTGTGAAAGCCGCATTGTTTGAACAAGGCGGTTTGGTTCAACAGTGGGCATATTTCTATACAACAGAAGAGCTTCCTGTTGTTGCTGATTTTATTGTAAAAGACATTCTAAAATCGTTTGAAATAAAACAAGCAATTGTAGCATCTGTTGTTGAGCCGTTAGACGGTTTTTTAATTAAAATTAAAGAGTATGTTCCAACATTACTTTTTTCCTCTACCACCCCAATACCCATTAAAAACAACTATCAAACAGCAACAACTCTTGGTAGCGATAGGCTAGCTGCCGCAATTGGGGGAAACCGTTTATATCGAAATAAAAACCTATTAGTAATTGATGCCGGTACATGCATTAAATACAACTTTGTTTCCGAAAAAAACGAATATTTAGGCGGTGCTATTTCTCCTGGTTTAAAAATGCGCTTTAAGGCGTTAAATCAGTTTACTTCTCGCTTACCACTTATTGAAGCTCAAGAAACATTTACAACACTTATTGGGCAAACAACTCAACAAAGCATATTATCGGGTGTACAAAATGGTGCCTGTGCCGAAATAGATGCTTTTATAGAACAGTATAATCAATTGTTTCAGCACTTAGAGGTAATTTTAACAGGTGGCGATGCCTTTTTTTTTGAGAAACGACTAAAAAAACCCATCTTTACAGATTCATTCCTAATATTAAAGGGATTAAATACAATTTTAGAATATAATTTGAGTTTCAAATAATGTGTATGAGCGCGAACAACTTTAAATATTATTCCATTTTTTTTACATTGTTTCTCTTGCCCTATTTCACTCAGGCTCAAATTGTTAGCTCACCATATTCGCGTTATGGAATAGGTGATATGGGTGGTAAAGGATTTGGCCAAAACTTGGCAATGGCGGGTACAAGCATTGCAATGCAAAACGATACCACGGCAATGTTTTTTATCAACTCTAATAATCCTGCATCATATGCAAATTACAGGCTAACAGCTGCTGAAGTTGGTACAAACGTTAGCCTTACTCAACTTCAAAGCTCAAGTACAAAACAATCAGTAAATAACGCATCATTGAGCTACATTTCATTAGCAATACCATTAAAAAAATGGTGGGGGGCAAGTGTTGGCCTTATGCCCTACAGTTCGGTTGGTTACAAAGTTTCCGACCAGCAAACAATTACAGGTGCTGGCGATGTAAACTTTGTTTATGAGGGTTCGGGCGGTATCAATCAAGTATATTTTGGAAATGGAATTAAACCGTTTTACACCCTTAAAAAAGCAAAAGCGTTAAAACATCTTTCCTTGGGAGCAAATGCCTCATACTTGTTTGGCAGTTCCAACAATGTTAAACGCTCCGTTTTTGACGGAACCTATTTCTTTAATACCCGTTCCGGAACAACCACACGCGTTGCTGATATTTATCTCGACTATGGTTTGCAATATGCATACAGTATTGATTCCATAAATGGCCGAGAGTTGAAAGATAAAGTTAAATTGTTGTTTGGTGCTACCTTTGCAAACGAAACACCTATAAATGCAACAATTGATAGTTTAACTTATAACTATTATTTATCATCGCAAAATATTGAGTACGGAAAAGATACCGTACAAAATGTACAAAATGTGAAGGGCGAAATTATATTTCCTAAATCGATTGGTGTTGGCATTGGATTTAAGAAAGGTGATAAACTTATTGTTGCTGCCGATTATAGAATGCAATACTGGAGCACCTACAAAGCTTTTGATAAATCACAAAAACTTAAAAATGGCTCGTCAATTTCTGTGGGTGCACAATACACCCCAAATTCAAAAGCTAACGGAAAAGGAAGTTATGCTAAACGTATAAATTATAGAGCCGGTTTTAGGTATGTACAAACACCACTTGAATTAAAAAATACTGCGTTAAACGAGTATTCACTAACTGCTGGACTGGGATTTCCTGTTGGCAGAAGCTTTTTATTGCAAAATTTTTCAATGATTAATATTGGCTTAGAACTTGGCCAACGAGGCACAACCGATAATGGATTAATAAAACAACAATTTATTAAATGTACTATTGGTGTTACCATAAACGACCGTTGGTTTGTTAAACCAAAGTTTGATTAATTACTAGTAGTGTGGTTATATAATGGAAAAGCAGCCCTTCGTTTCAACAATAGCCTATTATAAAGCGCTTACCATTGGTATTTTCCTGTTCTCCTTATTGTTTTTTCAAGCCTGCGAAAACGATGTTGCTGTTGTAAACACCATAACATCGGCTACAAAAAAAGAATCCCCTATTGAGTTGAGCAAAAATGTTATTTTTTATTACAGCGATTCTGCGCGTATCCGCTCCTGTTTAAAAACACCACAAGTTGATCACTACTTGGGCAAAAAGCCTTATTACGAAATGGTAAAAGGCTTAGATGTTGTTTTCTACGACCAAAACAGAAAAGAACAAACAAAGCTTACCGCCAACTATGGTATTGGTTACGATAATGGCGAAAATGAGAATAAAATGAGTGTGATGGAGGCAAAAGGGAATGTAATTGTAATTAACGAAAAAGGAGATAAATTAAATACAGAACACCTAGTTTGGAATTCGCAAACAAAGAAAATATACACCAACGAGTTTGTGAAAATAACCACTAAAGATGAAGTTATTTGGGGCAATGGACTTGAAGCCGAAGAAGATTTTTCGGAATACGAAATAAAACAAGTAAAAGGCCAAATCGCACTTAAAGAGGGCGTTGCGCCTTAACTATCTGACAACATTCAGAAATCAACTTTTCACTACCAAGCTAATCTATTAAACGCTGGAAATTAATCTTACAAGTGCTTCATTAAAAAGCCTGTTTAAATTTTATTTCTTGGGAGTGTTATGTGCATTTTTATGCTAGACGAGACGCTTTTTGAAAGTTATAGCAGAGCTATATAGCCGAAAAAAGTGAGATAAACACCCAGTAGGTGTTTGAGCCATTAATTGTACCTGCTATAGCGAAAAAAGGCCTGTAAAAATATTTGAAATAAATTTTAAACAGGCCCTTAACATTTCCAGTGGCTTTTCGCTGTAAATATCAATAATACTAAAAAAGCAAATTATTGAATAACAACCTTTTTCAACAATTCGATTTTGTTTGAACTAAAGTGAAGCAAATAAACACCATTAGCAACACTTTGTAGATTAATTGACTCTACAATATTACCACCTACAGAATCGAATGTTTTTTCGTACACAACAGCCCCAACAGCATTTACCATTTTTAATTTATAGGTACTTTGCTCTGCTGAAAAGAATGATACAGAAAAATTGCCATCACTAGGATTCGGATACAAGTTAAATAACAATGGTTCATTAATTGCATTTATGCCAGCTGCATTAATTAACACTCCTGCCGATGGGCAGTCAACACCATCAATAATAACGCTATACTCTCCATTTTCGGTAGCAGTATAACTTTGGCTATTAGCGTTCGGAACAGGTATTCCATCCAAATACCATTGGTACCCTGCGCCAGAAGTTGATGTCAATGTTGCGCCAGAAACGGTTATTTCTGGTGTTTGATTAATGGTTATCGTATAGGTTTCTGTATCCCCTTCACAACCATCAATAGCAGGAGTAACAGTTACGGTTCCAGTTATTGAACTGGTTCCTGTGTTAGAGCTGGTAAATGCCGAAACATTGCCAGTTCCACTTGCAGCTAAACCAATTGCTGTATTTGAGTTTGTCCAGGTATAACTTGCTCCTTGCGGATTGCTACTAAATACTGTTTCTGGTATATCTCCAGCACACACATCCATATTGGAAACATATATAATAGAAGGAATAGGAGTAACGGTCATTGTTACGGCATTACTTTCAACCGTTTGAGGACACACACCGCTTGATGTTATTTCGCAACTAAAAATATCGCCATTAATAATTGTTGGTGCGTTGTATACCGAACTATCAGCACCTGTTATTGGAAAACCGTTCAACAACCATTGATAACTTGGCGTTGCTCCACCATTTGATGGTGTTGCAGTAAATACTGTTGTTGTATCGCCATAACATATTGCATTGGTTCCACCCGATGTAGCAATAGAAATTCCTGGAACAACTGGATCGATAAGGGTAATCGTTATGCTATTGCTTGTAGCATTATCTGTTGTTAAGCAATTTGCACTTGACGTAAGTATGCATGAAACAACATCTCCATCAGAAGGATTTACTGGAGTATAGTTAGAACCAACGTGTGTGTTATTCCCATTTAATTGCCATTGATACGATGGGTTACCACCACCCTCTGTTGAACTTGCAGCAAAAGAAACATTGCTTCCTGGGCAAGCTGGTAATGTACCAGAAGAAATGGCTATTGATGCTGTTGGAGTTACAATTGGATTAACAATCATTGAAATTGCTGTACTGGTTACTGTTGATGGGTTCGCACAAGCAACCGTTGAGGTCATTGTACAAGTAACTAAGTCGCCATTAGCTAATGTAGCAGAAGTAAATGTGGGTCCTGTGCCTACGGGAGTAGAACCAATGGCCCATTGAAATGTTGGACTTCCACCACCGTTCACTGTTGTATAGTTAAAAGTAACCGACTCTCCCGCACAAATTGTTTCATCTCCATTGTTAGCAATTGCTATTGTAATTTGTGGTGTTGCATTAGGAGTTATAGTTAATGTTATTCCTGTACTTGTAGCTGTTGCAGGACTAGCACAATCAGCACTTGATGTTATTTGGCAAGTAACTACAGGATTGCCAGTAAGCGTATTGCTCGTAAAGGTTGAGTCTGTTTCTCCCGAAACAGGACTTCCATCTACATACCATTGGTATGTTGGTGTTGTTCCTCCGTTTGTTGGAGTAGCAGTAAATGTTACTAGTGTTCCTTCACAAAACGCATTGCTACCCGAAGTTATAGCAATAGATGATCCCGCAGGAACAGTACCAACATTAACAAAATTTGTTTTTATAATCGTATCACTACCATTTGAATTCGTTGCAATTAACTTTACCGTATATGATCCGGCAACGGTATAAACATGACTTGGATTTTGAGTTGTATAATCAACAGTTCCATTATTATCAATATCCCAAGCCCAAGCATTAGTACCAAAGGTACTTTCATCAGTAAAGTTTATAGTTTGTGGTAAGCTACACCCCGAAGGAATACTTGCACTAAAATCTGCTGTTGGCGCACTATTGCAGCCGGTTAAACAGCTTGCTGAATTATAAGCTGCACGAATTGCATTTCCTGGCAAAGTTCCAAAACCATTAGAAAGCAACGTTCCAATACTTAAATGACAATAACTCATAATTGTTCCTCCGTTAGGTGGCGGACTCGCTCCTCCTGGGCAGCCACCTTCTGTTGCATAACAGTCGTCTATTGCACCTCCTGGCCAACCACACCAGTGCGTGTGTTTTGAACCAAAATTATGGCCAAGTTCGTGAGTAACAATAAGTATTGTATTTGAGTAATTCGGATACGGCTGATAAGTGTTTTCTATATTACTGAAAGCGTAAGCGTTCGGAAGATCACAAATTACATCTAAGTACGCCAATCCTCCTAAACCTAAATTTCTAGTGGTTAAGAGGTGCGCAACGTTTCCGTTAAATGTTGTTCTTGTTGCTTGGAAGTCGTTTAGATAATCACTAGATGTTGCATTTGATACGTAAGGGTCTGTTGTTGTCCAAACATATATCTGTGAAATTTCAGTATTTATTTGCTCTGTCAAGTAAATTTGCTGAACAATATTAAAAAAACCTGTAACATAATTTGTAACATCGTTTACAGTTCCTTTATCTTGATACATTTGATAATCGCATTCAAAATATATTTTTATACAATTGTTACTTTGTACATTGGGGTTTCCACCCGATTTATTTTTTTTAACAAATTCTAGCGCATCATTCGTTGCACACTTAAACTCTGTTGGATTTTTTATGTCACTTTCTTTAAACAAAACATAAATATTTTTATTGATATTTTGTCCGTTTTCCCACAAACCTAAAATGTAGTTATGGCCATTAAACGTAAAAACACCCATTACGTTATTATTAAATAAGCTTATGCCTGCAATTGACTTATATTGGTTGTTTACTGTTCCTTGATAATATACTCCAGGAATATACTTTACAGATTGTTTTTTGTCGGTAGACAAAACAAAATCATCGCTCATAACTTTTGATTGATGAAGCTCAAGTGTTACAACATCGGTTTCTGAAACAGGCAACTTAAGTGTAAGCGATTGATTTCTTTGTTCTAAAATTTGATTTAAAACATTAAAATCAAGCTCAAGAAATGTTGCGTTAGCAAGGTACGCACTCGCATCAATTCTGGAACCGTTGTATTTATTAAATAGTAGTTTTTCGTTTTCGTTATTTGCAACTACAGCTATTGTAGCTACTATCAAAAACATAAATACGAGTAATTGTTTAATTTTCATAGTATATGATTTTAATGTTTGTTTTAATTACTACCTAACAAGAGTAACTGTTCCTGTATATTCGTGTTTCTTTTTTTGTGCATCCTTAATGGCTATCTTGTATATGTAAACATCTATTTGAGCTTCTGTGTTACCTAAGTTTGCTTTTCCTGTCCACGGTTTTTCCATACTATCAGTGTCAAATATTCTATCGCCCCATCTATTAAAAATAAGCATTTGATATTCTAATACACCATATCCATTGCCGCCAAACGTATCATTAATACCATCACCATTAGGAGAAAAGGCATTCGGAACAAAAAACGCCCAGTCCGGTTCGATAATAACAATTCGGTAAGTA
>JBASCV010000236.1:0-35215 GCA_049651825.1 Bacteroidia bacterium | reverse complement strand
GGGTAAATTTTTATCGTTAACACCGTAATCGCCCAAAAGAAAAAAATAAACAGCTTTTAAATGGTATTTTTTTATCATCTCTAGCTGAAAATCATAGGTATCATAAGGGTCTTTTTCTAAACCCATTAATACTCTTGTACGTTCTGCTATTTCGGCAAAATTAAATGTTGATATTGATTTGAGATAACCTCCAACGCTTCTGGTAAAGCCTTTTTCGCGATACGCATAGGCATTATCGATATCTAACGTAGAAATAAAGGTGTATTTTTTTTCAGGAAAATGAAGTTCGGGAAATCGCTCCTGTAGTACGTTTTTTAAGCCCAGTACCCAATGATTTACAAGTGGTATTTCTAAGAAATTGTTTTTAAAAGCTAAACTTTCTTCGGCAATAAATCTATCGTGGTTATCGCGTATATGGGGCAAGTACTCTTCGTATCGTGTGACCAAATAAAAGCTTGCGGCAAACACATCAAAAGGCAGTGCCGATGCCTTGCCTGTGGCATAAAACACTTTTTGAGAATTGTGTTCAAAAACTGAAATATTTTGTTCGCTTATTCCGTGCTCGAAAAGTAAATTGCGCGATAGAAAAAAAAGCTCATCGGCAAGCGGATGTGTTGTATAGCTTAATTTAGGACCCGTATGGGCATTAAACGTTTCGACATTAGTTGTTAACTCAAAGCCAATTTCAAGTATATCAATAAAAATAAGGTTAAAAATATATTTTAAACGTGGAGTGATTTTATGTGTAAAGACTAATAACACGCTAGAGCTAAAATTAGTTGTTTAAATATTTTACCAATTCCGAACAAATAAACTCTGCTGCTTTTCCATCGCCAAATAAAGGCGGAAACTCAAGCCCTTTTTGAGTTTTAAAATAATGGTAGGCTTGTTTAATTTTTGCTTCATCAGCATCGGTAATTTTTGCTGCTCCGCAATTTACCAGCTCTATCCACTCGGTTTCGGAACGCAAAATAATGCACGGTTTTTTGAAAAAGAAAGCTTCTTTTTGAACTCCGCCCGAATCGGTAATAACAAGTGATGCATTTTTTTCCAAGGCAATAATCTCTAAAAAAGAAACAGGCGGAACGAGCTTTATATAAGGGTTTTCGCTTGTTTTTTTATAAGTGTCGGCATGCAAATTTATTGGCAATAATTTTCCTGTACGAGGATGCAAAGGCAAAATGATTTTTATTTTATTTTCTGTAGCAATATCATTAAGTGCACGAAACAGAGCGTTTAAACGTTCGGGCTCATCAGTATTGTTATTACGATGAATGGTTGCTAAAACAAAGGGCGTATTTTTTAAACCTAAATCATCAAGAACACGTGTTTTTTGTTCGGCAACTTCAGAAAAATAAAGACTATTATCATACATCACATCGCCACAATGGTATATTTTAGGATTGTTGAACGAGTATGGTGCTTTATTGTTTTCGGGGAAGCCTTCTTTTAAAAGGTTTTTATAGCCAGCCTGTGTTGGTGAAAATAAAAAGGTAGAAACATGGTCGCACATAATGCGATTTATTTCTTCGGGCATAGCCTTGTTAAACGAGCGTAAGCCCGCTTCAATATGTATTACAGGCACATGAATTTTTGATGCTGCAATGGCTCCAGCCAATGTAGAGTTAGTATCGCCATAGAGTACTATTCCGTTGGGCTTTTCTTTTAATAGAATTTCTTCGATACCAGTAATCATGGAAGCTGTTTGTTTACCATGCATTCCAGAGCCTGAGTTTAAATTATAATCGGGTACAGGTATTTGAAGTTCATCAAAAAATATTTGCGACATGTTTTCGTCATAGTGTTGCCCCGTGTGAACAATCACTTCCGAAATTTGATTACTAAATTTATTTTTTATAGCCCTGCTTAAAGCTGCCGCTTTTATAATTTGAGGACGTGCACCAATTATTGTTAACAGTTTAATCATGCGCATAAAGATATAATTTTTAATGCGTATATTTTAAAATTAATACCAAGTATCTGCTACCTTTGTGAATACAATCAAACACCTAAAATGAGATTTTATATACAGCTATTGTTAATTCTTTGCTTATGGTTTTCAAACTCAAAAGCACAAGTACTGTTGTATGAAAATTTTGAATCTTCGGTTTTTCCGCCTACAGGTTGGATTATTACCAACAATGGGTCTGGCAATCAATGGATTCAAAATACAAATGCGAACTATGCATCTGTAGGAACAAAATCAATGGTATATTCATTTACAAGCGCTGCACCTGCTTCGGCATGGATATTTACGCCTGCAATTGCTTTAGATTCGGCCGATACTGTAACCATTACTTTTGACCAACGCGTAGGGCTGGCTAATCTTTCGGAAGCACTAAAAGTTACTGTAGGCCTAGCCGCAACTATTGCTTCGCAAACAACAATTTTATACAACAACAACAATTTAACAAATACAGTATACACGCAACGTTCCGCAACTTTTATTGCACCAACATCAGGCAACTATTTTTTTGCTTTTAATTGTTATTCTGTAGCCGACAAATACAGGCTTTACGTAGATAATATTCGCATTACAAAACCCATTACTATAAATGCGAAACTACAATCGCTAAATGTTATTTCTTCAGGATGCCAACACACCGATTCTGAGCCCATTTCAATTAATGTAAAAAATACAGGCATTGACACCATTAGTCAGCTTGTTGCTCAATATTCGATTAACGGTGGCAATATTATTGCAGAAACCGTTTCAACACAGCTTGCTCCAAACAACAATTATTCTTATACATTTTCTGCCTTAGCGAACTTATCGGCAACGGGAACATACACCGTAAGCGCAAACATTGTATTACCCAACGATGGCGACCCTTATGACGACAGCGCTTTGGTTATAACGGAACACATCGCCTCCGGACAGTTTGTTAAATCATTCAATGGCAATACAATTATTCCCGACAATTCAAATGCTGGTGTTGTGGCACCAATTACTTTTTGTGGCTTACCCACCGTATTAGACGGAACCAACATTGTAATTGACTATTTAAGTATTGACAGCATTGAGCACACTTGGATTTCTGACTTAATTTTATATTTAATATCACCATCAAACGATAGTATACTTCTATCAGCAAACAATGGAGGAGGAACGGCAAATATTATTAATGTAGTTTTTGCAGATTCGGCTCAAACAAATATAAATTCTGTTAATTCAGGCGGAATTCCATCTGGATATTACCATACCGAAAATTTACAAGGTTTAAGCACTTTTAATAATTATCAAGATTTTAACGGTGCTTGGCAATTAAAGGTAAAAGATGCCGTTGGGGGCGATGTTGGAAAAATTTGTAAATGGACACTTGCACTAAAATTAACAACATCTTTAAAAGAATTCAACACCAATGAAATAGCAATTGTTTATCCAAATCCAACGCAAAATAAAACACAAATAAACCTAAAACAAAAAACACAAACGACTGACATACAAATACTTGACGTTTCGGGAAAAGTTGTTTTTCAAGAAAAAAAAGAGCCCTTGAATGACTATTTTTATGATTTAGAACTAACTAATTATAAAAGCGGAGTTTATTTTATTCGTTTAAAAACAGAAAACGGGACACAAATTCAAAAATTGTTGGTTTATTGATTTACTGTTTTAAACTTAAATGCACTTACCCAAAAACACCTCATTATCAACACTTTAAAAAATACTATTGAGTCGAAAACCAAAAAAGAGTGTAAAAATTGCCAGAATAAATAAATAAATTATACATTTGCACTCCAAAATTACCAACAGCTGGTACCTTAGCTCAGTTGGTAGAGCAAAGGACTGAAAATCCTTGTGTCCCTGGTTCGATTCCTGGAGGTACCACAGCAACAAAAAAGCTACTCACTTGAGTAGCTTTTTTTGTTATACAACCTTATAATTTTAGCACTCAACAACTTTAATGTTTTGAAAATAAGCGTTTTTAATGACACTTATCATAGTATTCTTCAGCGCTATTAAGTAAATTTGAAGAATGAAACATTCAATTATTCTGCTTTTGCTTTTTACAATTGCATGTAAACAAAAGCAAGAAAAAATAAGTCCTGTAATTAAACCCATAACCGAATCAATTTATGCTTCGGGCATTATTGTTAGCAAAAACCAATATCAGGCATTTGCAACAGTTAGTGGAATTGTTGATGAAATTTATGTTTCTGAAGGCGATTCTGTAAGCAAGGGTACTCCTATTCTTTATATTTCCAGTAAAACACAACAATTAAATAAAGAAAATGCCCGACTTACTGCTGAATTTTCCGATTCAAAATCCAATCAAGGGAAACTGAATGAGGTAAAACAATTGCTAGAACTATCTAAAAGCAAGCTAAAAAATGACTCAGTATTGCTTGAGCGTCAAAAAAAATTATGGTCGCAAAACATTGGAACCAAAGTAGAATTAGAGCAACGTGAATTGTCGTATCAAAATTCAAAAACAAATTTTATTTCTGCTTCAGAAAAATATGATGAATTAAAACGTCAGTTAGATTTGAATGCAAATCAATCGAAAAACAATTTAAGTATTTTAAGTACCATAGAAAATGAATACACTTTAAAAAGTATGATCAACGGGCGTGTGTACAGTTTAAATGCAACAAAAGGAGAAATAGTAACTCCTCAAAAACCACTAGCTGTGATTGGTGATAAAAATAATTTTGTGATAGAAATGCAAGTAGATGAAAATGATATCATCAAAATAAAAAACGGATTAGCGGTTATTGTTTCGTTGAATAGCTATAAAAATAAGGTGTTTGATGCTATTGTTACAAAAGTAAATCCGTTAATGAATGTACAAAATAAAACATTTTTAGTAGAAGCCGAATTTGTGAAGCCTCCCGACTTACTTTTTCCAAACATTACACTAGAAGCAAATATTGTTATTCAAACAAAAGTGAATGCACTTTTAATTCCGAGAGAGTATTTATCAAACGATTCGATTGTTACAACAGCAAATGGAGAAAACGTTGTTGTAAAAACAGGCTTAAAGGATTATCAAATGGTTGAAATTGTTTCAGGAATTACAGCTACAGATGAGTTAATAAAATCTGTGAAATGAAATACAAACTATTAATAAGCATTTCAATATCCTTGCTTTTAGCACGCTTTAAGCAAACTTTGGTTGCCGCTATTGGTGTTACATTTAGCATCACTATGTTTATTACCTTACTGAGCTTTATGGGTGGTTTGAATGATTTGCTCGACAATCTAATTTTAAATAGAACACCACACATTCGGCTTTACAACGAGTTATTGCCTAGCAAAAAACAACCAATTGACTTATCAAGTAACTATGAAACAAATTACAATTTTGTTAACTCTATAAAACCCAAAAACGAACGACTTGAAATATACAATAGTGAAGCCATTATTAGTGCACTAAAAAAAGATAAACGAGTATTAGGAGTTGCTCCAAAAACAACCGTTCCTATTTTTTATAATGTAGGATCAATAAGCTTAAATGGAGTTATTAATGGTATAGATGTAGATGAAGAAAATAGGCTGTTTACGTTTAAAGATTATGTTGTAAGTGGAAATACAAAAAATCTAAAAAATGTACCCAATAGCATTATTTTAGGCATAGGGGTTGCAAAAAAAATGTTTGCTCAAATAGGCGATGTAGTAGAAGTAACAAGTACTACAGGCGAACGATTTCCTTTAAAAGTTGTTGGTTTTTTTCAGTCGGGGCTCGAAGACTTAGATAAAGTACAGAGTTATGCGTCTATTAGTACAACACAAAAATTATTAGGCAAGTCGAATAACTATATTACCGATATACAAATAAAATTGAACGACATGACTCAAGCACCCACAATAGCAAAAGAATACAGCAGCCTATTTGATACCGAAGCAATAGATATTCAAACCGCCAACTCGCAATTTGAAACAGGTAGTTCTGTTCGTACACTCATTTCATACGCTGTTGGAATAACGTTGCTAATTGTTGCTGGCTTTGGCATATACAATATTTTAAATATGATGATTTACGAAAAAATGGATTCTATTGCCATTTTAAAAGCAACCGGATTTTCAGGTAAAGACGTAAATTATATATTTATAATGATTGCCCTGAGCATTGGTGTTTTTGGAGGCTTGCTGGGGCTGATTTTCGGATTTGGTTTATCTCAATTGATTGATCAAATTCCTTTCGAAACCCCATCATTACCAACGGTTAAAACATATCCAATAAATTACAACCCCATGTTTTACTTAATTGGTGCAGTATTTTCAATTATTACCACATATTTTGCGGGCTATTTCCCTTCGCGCAAAGCAAGTAAAATTGACCCTGTTATTATAATCAGAGGAAAATAATATGTCGACAAAGGTTATAGAATCACTAAACGTTTGCAAATACTTTCACGACCCTATAACCATGAAGGTTTTGGATAATATTAGTTTTTCAATTAATCGGGGGGAGTTTGTTTCTATTATCGGAAAATCGGGATGCGGAAAATCAACACTGTTGTATATCTTATCAACCATGGATACCGATTTTGAAGGCGATTTGCTTATAGATGGAATAAGCATGAAAAATAAAAAAGATATTGATTTAGCAAAAATAAGAAACGAAAAAATAGGCTTCGTGTTTCAATTCCACTATTTACTAAACGAATTTTCTGTTTTAAGAAATGTAATGTTACCAGGTTTAAAGCTAGGCAAATTAAGCGAACAAGAAGTTGAACACAAGGCGTATGAAAAGCTTAAAATACTAGGAATTGAAAGCGAAGCATTAAAAAGACCAAATCAAATTAGTGGTGGACAAAAACAACGTGTTGCTATTGCCCGAGCGTTAATAAATGAACCACTAATTATTATGGGCGATGAACCAACAGGTAATTTAGATAAGAAAAATGGAGAAATTGTGTTTAACATATTTAAAGAACTCGCAGAGGTTTATAACCAATCGCTTTTGATTGTTACACACGACAACGATTTTGCTGCGCGCTCACACCGTACCATTGAAATGGAAGATGGTAAAATAATAAACCTAGGATTTAAATAATTGATTCATTTGTTTTTTTAGGAGGATATGTGCAAACAAAAGACTACATTGTGTTAGTTTACAAACAACTTGCTCTTTTGATGAACAGTAAGATAGTTTTTAAAAATTAAATGAACGCAAGCGCATGCTACAACAAGTCCTAAAAAATTTAAACATCAATTCGTTGAACAAAATGCAGCTTGCTGCGATTGAAGCAGCTAAACAAAAAAACGATCTGATTCTTCTTTCACCAACAGGTTCGGGCAAAACATTAGGTTTTTTATTGCCACTACTAAACTTATTAAACGCTGAAAAAAAGGGTGTTCAAGCATTAATTTTAGCACCATCGCGCGAGTTGGCATTGCAAATTGAACAGGTGTTTCGCTCAATGGGTACAGGATTTAAAGTAAACTGTTGTTATGGTGGACACTCCACCAAAGTAGAAAAAAACAACCTAGAACATCCGCCAACACTACTTATTGGAACGCCTGGCAGAATTGCGTTTCACATCAGAAATGATAGCTTTGATGTAAATACAATTACAACATTAGTGCTGGACGAATTCGACAAAGCATTAGAATTTGGTTTTCAAGACGACATGTCGTTTATTATTTATCAATTAAAAAAACTTAATAGGCGCATTTTAACTTCAGCTACTCAAATGCACAAAGTCCCTTCTTTTGTAGGTGTTGTAAACGCAACAGAACTTAATTATTTAACAAACACTCCTATACAAGCCAAAGGTTTAACATTAAAAACAGTACAATCAGAAAACAAAGACAAGCTAGATATATTGATTGGCTTAATTTGTAAAATTGGCAACAACTCTTCGTTAATTTTTTGCAATCATCGTGATGCTGTAGAGCGTATTAGCGCATTGCTTAACGACAAAGGAATTGCACACGGCACATTTCATGGTGGCATGGAACAAGCCGATAGAGAAAGAGCATTAATAAAGTTTCGCAACGGTAGTTACAAGCTATTGGTTACTACTGATTTGGCTTCACGCGGATTGGATATTCCTGAAATTGAAAATGTAATTCACTATCAATTACCACATACCGAAGAAGTAATGATTCATCGAAACGGACGCACAGCACGCATGAATGCCAATGGCAAGGCCTATTTTTTATTAGGCTTAGGCGAGTATGTTCCAACATTTGTAAAAGAAAAAATAAGTGCAGAAACCTTACTCCCAAAAAATACATTGCCCCCAAACTCAGAGTGGGTAACACTTTACATTGCATCTGGCAAAAAAGATAAAATAAACAAAATAGATATTGTTGGTTTATTACTTCAAAAAGGGAACTTGAAAAAAGAAGAACTCGGCTTGATTGAAGTGCTTGATTATTCATCTTATGTAGCAGTTAGCAGAGCCAAAGCAGAAAAGATTATCGCACTAGTGAAAAACGAAAAAATAAAAAACAAAAAAGTGAAAATCGAAATTTCTCAGTAATTTTGATTTAAGTTCAAAACATTGTAAAATGAATTTTAGTTATTACTATAAAACAATTGCTTTTGTGTTCTTTATTCCACTCTTATGCTCATTTGGAGGAGTTCGATTAAAAAATTTTGATGTTAATCCAAATAAAGCACAAGATAAAGAAGGGGTTATATTTGAAAAAAGAGAAAACGATATTGTTACGATTAAATACGCAAATGAAAGCAATTGCTGTTTTAAATTTAAAGGAGAAATAAAATACACAAACGATACACTTTATCTAATAACTATTCCTTCAGGAAAAGCCTGCAGAAGTTTATGTTGGTATGAATACAATTATACAATAAAAGGAATAAGAAACGACAATTATGTTGTAAAGTTTATCCAAAAACCAATAAACTAAACGGCTCAATAAGAACCGAATAGCAACTCAAAAAGCCCCTGTTAATTTCCCTTTCTAAAAAATAATTTGTATTATTGTATATACGCAATTATAATCGCATACTCTTTATTTATATCATGATTATCAAAAAAAAATTTAAACAGCTTTTTGTTTTTATTCATATACTTATTGCGATACCTACAGCTATTTGTGCACAAACAAGTACGCTTATTGCTGCTGGAGATATTTGGAAATACCTTGATGATGGAAGTAACCAAAACACCAACTGGCAAACACTTTCATTTAACGATTCCACTTGGGCACAAGGAAACGCAGAATTAGGTTATGGCGACAATGATGAAACAACGGTTGTTAGCTATGGCTCAAACCCCAACAATACAAATATTACAACCTATTTTAGAAAAACTATTCATGTTTCAAACCCCTCTGTATTTACAACACTAAATTTAGAACTGTTGCGCGATGATGGAGCTGTTGTTTACATAAACGGAATTGAGGTAGCCCGAAGTAATATGCCTTCTGGAGCTGTTTCATTCCAAACACTTGCATCAAATGGCATTAGCTGGCCAAACGAAAACAGTTGGCACACATTTACACTAAGCCCATTATATTTAATTAGTGGAACCAATGTAATTGCTGTTGAAATTCATCAATCAGATGCTACAAGCTCAGATATTAGCTTCAACTTGAAACTTGAAGGAGTACAATCTACACAAACGGCTAATATTGATAGGGGTGCATATCTTCAAATTGCAACACCCAACAGCATTGTTATAAAATGGAGAACAGATATTGCAACAGATAGTAAAATATTGTACGGAACGTCTTTAAACAATCTAACACAACAGGTTGTGGATTATGACCTAGAAATAGATCATGAAGTTGAGCTGACTGGACTACTGCCTGCAACTGTTTATTATTACAGTATAGGTAATAACACACAAACATTACAAAGTGCTGCAACATCTATTTATTTTAAAACCAGTCCTTTAGTAGGAACAGTTGCTCCTTATCGTTTTTGGGTGATTGGAGATGCTGGAATGGGGAATAACAATCAACGTTCAGTAAGAGATGGGTTTTACGGATATAACAACAATCAACACATTGATGGCTGGATTATGCTTGGCGACAATGCATATGGCAATGGAACCAATGATGGTAATCAAAGCTGTTATCAAACAGGCGTATTTCAAAACATGTACGAATCTACACTTAAAAACACTGTTTTGTGGCCAGCACTAGGAAATCATGATTATAACAATCACATTCCATTTTCTCCTTCACCTGCTTATTTTGATATTTTCACACTCCCCACAAATGCTGAAGCAGGAGGTGTTGCATCGGGAACCGAAAAATATTATTCATACAACTATGGCAACATTCACTTTATTGTACTTGATAGTTATGACGAAAACAGAGCAACAAATGGAGCAATGGCACAATGGTTGCAAAACGATTTAGCATCTGACACGATGATGTGGACAATTGCATATTGGCATCATCCACCGTATACAAAAGGAAGTCACGATTCGGACAATCCAAATTTATTAGATGGCGAATTGGTAGAAATGAGAGAAAATATTTTACCGATACTAGAAGGAGCAGGCGTTGATTTAGTACTCAATGGACACAGCCATTGTTATGAAAGAAGTTATTTATTAGATGGTCATTATGGCTACACCACACAACTTCAGGCATCAATGATAATTGATAGCACAAGCGGAAGCTACCCAGCATCATGTGCTTACCATAAACAAACACAAGAAAGCAAAGCACATAAAGGAGCTGTATACTCCGTTGTTGGCTGTTCTGGAAAATTAAGTGGTACTTCATCTGGATGGCCACATCCAGTAATGTACAAAGCAACAAACACAAATTTAGGATCAATGCTACTCGAAATAAATGGCAACCAATTAGATGCTAAATTTATTTTAACCGACAGTACCGTTTATGACTCTTTCACAATTATGAAAAATATTGGTGAAAAAAAAAGCCTTAATGTTTGTGCCGGAGACCAAATAGTGCTTTACCCATCATTTGGAGGCTCTGCTACATGGTCTAACACTGGAACAACAGCCGATTCGCTTATAATAACAGCACAAAATTCTGATGTTTATGTTGCTACACAGCCTGTAACATGTGCAAAAGATACTTTTATTGTAAATGTTGATAATAGCCCAAGTTGTATCACGGGAATAATAAATACAAACAAAAATATTTTGGATATTAATATATTTCCCTCCCCTGCTAACGAAAATGTATTTGTAAAAATAAATGGTGATGAGCCACAAACCATTAATATTAGTTTGTTTGATGTTTTTGGAAAAAATTTATTCATCAAACAAATAGAGTGTTATAAAAAAGAAGAACAAATTAGTGTCTCCACAGAAAATTTTAAGTCAGGTATTTATACGATTGAAATAACAGGAAGCCAAACGAAAGTGTATAAAAAATTTAGTGTGCTCAAAAATTAAGCTCAATGAAACTCATTAAAACCACTTTAATAATTTTAGCGTTTCTTGCACTGGGCTTTTTTATTGCCAATGAAATAAACGGTTTTTTAGCAATTGATTTTAAAGAAAAAACAAGTATTGAGTTAGCGCCTAAATCAATTGTAAAAAAAGACACCAATACTGCTATACGTAATTTGGGACTACGCATCATTGATTTAGGAGGCGTGGGAATTATACCCGACTCATTAAAATGGGGTAGCAACTACGAACACAACACACATCGTTTCGAAGGCATTATTTTGCCAGAAGCCCCTTTTATTGATAGTGTTGCTTTTACGCGTGTAGAGGGCGAAATGGAGCAATTTGTTAATCGTGCAAAATCATTCTACTACAATGGTATTGTTATTCACGGATTTACCGAACTGATTAATTTTGATAAGCTTGGCAATGGTTACGAAGTATATCACAAAGGCGATGAATATCGTACGCGTCATTTAGCGTTCAGAAAATATTTCGGCAAACTGATGGAAATAGCACACCGCAATGGTTTAAAGGTATATGCAAGTACCGACATGACAACCTTTACCACTCCCCTTAAAAATTACATGCTTAAAAAATTTGGTAAAATTAATACCGAAAACAAAGAATTGTGGAGCATATACCAAACTGGAGCCGAAGAAATTTTTGAAACAATGCCTAATGTAGACGGCTTTTTATTGCGTATTGGCGAAGCGGGTACCGTATATAATCGACCTGGATGGGATTATTTTAGTGAACTTAATGTTACTTCCGACAAAGCTTTAAAGTTAATGTTAGAGTCGTTTATTGATGTAGCCGAAAAACACAATAAACTTATTATATTTCGCACGTGGTCAGTTGGTGTAGGCGAAGTTGGTGATATGCACACCAATTCTCAAACCTATCACCGTATACTCGACAGTATTGATTCACCTAATTTAGTTGTTTCTACGAAATATTGCAGTGGCGATTTTTATAGCTGGTTGCCTTACAACCCAACATTATCGATAGGGAAACACAGACGTATTACAGAGTTTCAATGCCGTAGAGAATACGAAGGGATGAACTCATTCCCAAACTATCTTGCACCACTTCATCAACAAGTGTTTCAAAAGTTTGCGAACGAAAACGAACATTTTGAAGGCTTCTGGCAATGGTCGCAAGAAGGTGGCCCATTGCGTGCAGGGCCATTATCAATATATCCATTTCATGGATTTAATGTTATTACCGATGCAAATGTATTTGCAACCTCAAAACTCGCTCAAAACCCTTATGCCGATATAAAAGACATTACTAAAGAATGGATACGTATTTATTTTGGTGACGACTCGTTACTTGTAAATAATATTACCGACATGTTGCTCATGTCTCATGATATTACACGAGAAGGCTTATACATTACTGAATTTGCGAAGTACGATGTACGTGCATTAGGACTAGAGCCACCACCCATGATGTGGATTTTTGAATGGGATATTGTTGGCGCAGCAAGCTCGGCATTGGGCAGCATTTACTATGTATGTAAACCCAATCTGGATGATGCTGTTAATGAAGGTTACAAAGCTGTTGAAGGAGTTAAAACAATGAAACTATTGGCAACAAGTGTTTCGAGGAAGGTTTCAAAAAACAAATCAGATTATGATAAATTAATTGCTTCTTTAGATTATCAAGAAAATTTATTTACTGTGCTTGCTCATTACCGAAGCTATTTTTTACACTACTTTCATTGGCTAGATACGGGTGACAATGAGTCATCAAAAAAATGGCAATCGTCTCTTAAAGCTTATGTTTTAAGCGAAAAAGTACACCAAGAAAAATATGCAAACAATCTCGACTTTCCTGCATACAACTTTCGCGAGGCCAATGCAGGGGCAATGGTTAGTTCTCACAACATTAACGCTTCATGGGCATCACGCCTACTTCTTTTAACAATTGTATTATCAATACTTCTAACCTTTATTGTAAAGCAAAAACAAAAAAGAGAATCGCTCGGAATTAATGGATTGAGCGAACTATGGAAAACCCTTGTTCGTCCATCATACGTAAGTGATAAAATACTTGTTAAAAATGATAAAATTATAGTTTCATTATTTTTATTCATTTGCATAGCCGGTGGTTTATATATTTTTTCATCGTTTTCTGCACCAATGTTTGTATTGTATTTATTAATATGTGCAACACTTTACGTTTGCCAACTAAGGTTTTGGTTGGTTACTAAAAACACTGAAAATAAGTTCAACAGCCTTTTGCCTTTAGTTGGTGCTTTGTTAATTATTTTTTTTCCATTAGCAATTGCTTCTTTCAGAGGACCTATGCTTTTTTGGTATTTATTTTGGACATCGGCTTCATTTCGTTTCATATTCTTTAGTTTATTTGTGTTTAGTGTATTGTGGTCGTACTACATCGTATATGCAACGGCTCGTGGTTTTTTTAAATTCAACAGATTAAACGCTTTTGCGACTATTCTATTAATTCAAGCCATACAACTTATTGCTGGTGCTGCAATTATTATTGGCGTTGGCTTTGAAAAAACATTAACTATCTTTAATGATGAACTACTTGTTTTGCCCGGTGGCCTATCACGTATATTAGGCATAACAACACATTTAAATATTCCAGTTGAATTGCCAATATGGGTAATGTATATTGGCTTAATACTGGGTGGAATCGGATTTTGTCTGTTTTTTATCAACAAACAAAAAAAGTAGAACCGCTTTTATTTTAATAACATAACATATTATAACAAATGAAGTTTTTAAATTATTTTTTTTCACTTACACTCACTATTCTATCAGCTCCAATTTTTTCACAAAAAACACAAAACTATTCGGCAATCAATCCACAGGGAATTAACATTGTGCGTGATACATTTGGTGTGGCACACATTTACGCAAAAACAGATGCGGAAGTTGCTTATGGCTTTGCGTGGGCAAATGCAGAAGATGACTTTAAAACTATGCAAGAAACGCTAATTATTGGAAAAGGCTTATCTGGAATATACGAAGGGAAAGAAGGTGCGGCAAAAGATTTTTTGAATCACGCTTTAGGAATAAAAGAAATGGTTGAAGAACAATATAGTAAACTTACTCCTCAATTTTTAAAGTATTTGAATGCTTACTGCCAAGGAATAAATAAATATGCAGAAATGCATCCAAAAGAAATTTTAATAAAAAAAATATTTCCAGTTACCGAAAAAGATGTGCTACGTACATATTCGTTTATTAGTTGTTTTTTAGCACACGTACAAAAACCTATCAAAAATATTGTTGATGGCACCTTTGACAAAGAAGAAATACCAATGGGTTCAAATGCCTTTGCGTTCAATCCTTCGAAAACAGTTGATGGACGAACCTATTTAGCAATTAATCCACACCAACCATTGGAAGGACCATTTTCTTTTCGTGAAGCACATTTATGCAGTGAAGAAGGGTTAAACATTATTGGCGCATTTTTCCCTGTTGGAACATCTATATTTATGGGTAATAATGAGCATCTTGGATGGGGAATGACTTTTAATGAATATGATTTAGTAGATACCTACAAATTAAAAATGCATTCTACAAAAAAATTAATGTACGAGTTTGATGGCGAATGGAAACAATTGGAAGAACGTAAAATAAAATTAAAAGTAAAAATAGCTGGTCCAATTAAAATTTCCGTTTCCAAAAGTTCATATTGGAGCGTTTATGGCTGCACACTTCTTTCTAAATCTAAAAAAGATTTTTACTCCGTTCGTACCACAGCAAACATGTCGTGCAACTTTGCAGAACAATTTTATTATGCCAACAAAGCTAAAAATTTTGACGAATTTTATACAACACTTAATATGCAGGGATTTCCTCGATTTAATGTTGTGTATGCCGATAAAGAAGGAAACATTTTTTACATTGATAATGGCAGGGTACCTAAGCGCAGTGGCGATTACAACTGGACAGGCCTAATACCTGGTAACACATCAAAAACACTTTGGAAAGATATTTACAAAGAAGAAGAATTACCGCAAGTAAAAAATCCTGCATGCGGATATGTGTTTAATATGAATAATACTGCATTTATTGCAACTTGCCCCGAGAGCAATTTGGACTCCCTTGATTATAAAAAATATCCCAAAGCAATGGGCTTAAAATATACTTGTAGCAACCGTAGTGTAAGATTTATGGAGCTAATGAGTGAAAAAGAAAAATTTGATTTTGAAACATTTAAAAAAATGAAATTCGATTCTAAAGTTTCCGAAAATTCCCCTTTTCTAAAATCAATGGGATGGGTGCTTAATCTTAACCCAAACAAATATCCCGAAATAGCTAATGAAATCAACCATATGAAAAAATGGGACAGAGTTGGCACTCAAAATAGTGTAGGTGCTGCTTATTTGATGTTATCACTTGACCATGTTTTTAAAAAATATAATTATGGATACAACAATTTTTTTACTGCTACAACTGTTGATACTGCTGATTTTGTTGCTTCTATAACCTATGCTAAAAACCATTTTCTAAAACATTTTGGAAAAACAGATGTAACCCTTGGCGAACTACAACGGCATGTAAAGGGGAATAAAAATGTTCCTATGCCTGGATTTCCTGATGTTTTAGCAGCAACTTATTCAGTCCCTTCAAAAAATGGTAGATATAAAGGATTTGTTGGCGAATCGTATGTACACTTTGTTTCTTTTTCAAAAAATGGCCCCGAAGTTATAGAAACACTTGTACCTTTTGGCAGTTCAAACCACAAAGAAAATAAACATTATACCGATCAAATGGAACTTTTTTCAAAACAAAAAACAAAGAAAATGACTTTCTCAAAAAACATGAAAGACATACCTAACGAAAAAATATACCATCCACAATAAATAGTTCAATTACTATAAAATTTAATTCCTCTTTTTACGTTCTTATAGATTGTATGATTTAATATTATAATTTTTGATATGCTTTTATGAAAACAGGTCACCCAAAAAGTATTTTCACTCAACATTTAGTAAATTTATCAAGTGACTAAACAAAGCCTATTTATATGTTTGCTTACCCTTTTTTTTGCCAGAACTAGTTGTGCTCAGCAAATAAGCAACTATCATATAAAAACTATTTTCATTAAAAGTGATACGGTTTTGTTGGATACACTTAGTGTTATTCCTGAATCTTTTAAAATTAAAGATAAAAATGGTAACTATTTGAACAGTACACAATACACCATTAATCATACAAACAGTACATTAATATTAAAACAAAAACAAGCCGATAGCTTGATTGTTGAATACCGTACATTTCCATTTTTGTTTTCCGCTCCGTTAAAAAACAAAGACAAAAACCTTGTTAAGCCCAATATGTTTGGCAACACCAATCCCTTTACATATAACATACAATCTAAAAGTGAAGATTTGTTTAAGATGGATGGACTTAGTAAAACCGGAAGTATTTCAAGAGGTATTAGTTTTGGTACCAACCAAGATGTTGTTGTTAATTCGAACCTAAACCTGCAACTATCAGGGCATTTGAGTAATAATATTGATATTGTTTTAGCCGCAACGGATAATAATATACCCATACAGCCCGATGGAAATACCCAACAGTTACAGGACTTCGACAGGGTATTTATACAGCTCTCTAAAGAAAAAACACAGTTAATTGCAGGCGATTTTCAGCTTAACAGGCCTACTAGCTATTTTATGAACTTCTATAAAAAAGCACAAGGGATTAATTTTTCTACTGCATTAAATACAACTTCCAACAAAGAAATAAAAGGACTTTATAAAACAAACTTAAGCGCTGCTGTTTCACGAGGAAAATTTGCACGTAACCTGATACAAGGGATTGAAAGTAACCAAGGGCCTTACCGATTAAAAGGCGCGGAAAACGAACCCTTCATTATTGTGCTATCGGGCACAGAAAAGGTTTTTATAGATGGTAAGTTATTAGATAGAGGACAGGAAAATGATTATACAATTGATTACAACACAGCAGAAGTAACCTTTACCGCGAAACAATTGATAACAAAAGACAAGCGAATTGTTGTTGAGTTTCAATATGCCGACAGAAACTACGCACGTTCATTGGTACATGTTGGTAACGAATACGAAACAAAAAAATTAAAACTGCGTGTAAACCTTTATTCCGAACAAGACAGCAAAAACCAACCACTTCAACAAGACTTATCCGACAAAGAACAACAACTGTTGAGCAATATTGGTGATACACTTTCTTTAGCTATTTCTCCAACAATTGACAGTGTTGGCTTTTCGAACAGTGAAGTACGTTATAAAAAAACAGATACTCTTGTAAATGCACAACAGTATAGTATTTACAAATATAGCATCAATAGCGACAGTGCTGTGTATCGAATTAGTTTTACCAATGTTGGTCAGGGAAATGGAGATTACAAGCAAATAGCATCCAGTGCAAACGGAAAAGTATTTGAATGGGTTGCACCTATTTTAGGAATAAAGCAAGGGAGTTTTGCTCCTGTTACAGTATTGATAACCCCCAAACAAAAACAAATGCTTACAGCGGCTGTTGATTATGCGTTTTCGGCAAATAATAAAATTTCGGTAGAAGCGGCCATGAGCAATAACGATATAAATACCTTTTCATCGGTAAATAATAACAACAATATTGGCTATGGCTTAAAGATGAATATTGACAACGCAAAAGCCCTAACACATAAAAACACAAACGATAGCACTAAAAACCCAGTAAAATTAATTAGCAACATAAATTATGAATATTTACAACAATATTTTTCTGCCATTGAACGCTTCAGAAGTGTAGAGTTTGAGCGCGATTGGAATAGAAAGATTCAAGACCAATTAAGCGACCAACACATTGTTGGTGCTAGCATAGGCTTAGCGAAAAAAGAAATTGGTTTCATTAATTATCGATTCAATGCATTTGTGGAAGGCAGCAACTACAATGCAAACAAACAACAAATTGGTATTAATTTAAAAAAAAATGGACTCAACACCATTTACGATGGTAGTATTTTAAATTCTAAAAGTATAGTAAACAGTAGTTTTTATAGGCACAAGAGCAATGTATTTCAAGAGTTCAAACAATTTATTATAGGCTATAAAGATGAATATGAAAACAATCGTTTTTACACGCCAGCAACAAATTCACTAGCAGCAAATAGCTACAAATTTTGGGAATGGAAAGGTTACATACAAAATGCCGACACCACCAGAAACCGCTATGGAATGACGTATACACAGCGCAACGATTTTGCATTAAAAACAACAAACACTATTGCAAACCTCAACCATTCTGCCCATGCACAAAGTATTGGTGGCTTTTTCGACTTTTTGAAAAACCCAAACAAACAACTAAAAATAAATGTAGCTTATAGAACACTGCAAATTATCGATTCTACTATAACCATTCAAAAACCCGACAATTCGCTTGTTTCCCGACTAGAATATACATTTAGAGGTTGGAAAGGATTGGTTGCATCAAACACTTTTTATGAAATAGGTTCGGGATTGGAAGTAAAAAAAGAATTTTCATACATTGAAGTAGCCCCAGGGCAAGGCACATATACCTGGAACGACTACAACGAGAATGGAATAAAAGAATTAAACGAATTTGAAATTGCTGCTTTTTCAAATACTGCAACCTATATTAAAATATTCACTCCAACACTTGACTACGTAAAAGTATACACCAACCAATTTAGTCAAACGTTAATGCTCAAACCTGCTGCGCTATGGAATAACAAAAAAGGGTTTCGAAAATTTATTGCACGTTTTGCTAACCAAACCGCTTTTCGTATTGATAGTAAAACAAACGATACCACAACAAACGAATCGTTTAGTACACGCTTTAAAAATAATTACAATCCATTTTTGGCCGAAGCACAAAGCAACACACTTGCAAGCCTTAACTCGTCTTTTAGAAACACCATTTTTATCAATCAATTAAGTCCTGTAATTGCAGCCGAAATAACCTACCAAAACAATAAAAACAAAGCGCTTTTAGTGAATGGCTATGATACCCGCCAAAACAATTATACCGAAGCTTCTATACGTTGGAACATAACAAAAGCTCTATGGTGGGAGCTAGCCTATAAGGAAGGTATAAAGAGAAGTAGAAATGAATTTTTTACAATGCGCGACTATTCTATTTTTTATTATGAAACCAACCCTAAGTTGAATTATCAACCCAACACCGCATTTAAAATTTCACTCACGTACAAATATGCCAATAAAAATAATGCGTTAGAGTATGGTAATCAATTGGCAATTATTAGTGATTATGGAACAGAAATAAAATACAACGTGCTTAAAAAAGGCAGTTTGAATATGAAAATAAATTACATTGAAATTAAATACAACGGAGAATCAAACAATGCACTATCATTTGAAATGCTAGATGCGCTTCAGGTTGGTAAAAATATAACATGGAGTTGCATTTATCAACGAAACATTTCAAACAACCTTCAACTAAATCTTACGTATGAAGGGCGTGTTTCGGAAAGCACTAAAGCTGTACACACTGGTGGTGCACAAATACGGGCGTATTTTTAGTGCATCACCAGCATGATTCTAAAGTAGTATATTATTTCTCCACAGCCTCAACACCAGGCAAACTACCGCTTTCAATATATTCAAGCAATGCACCTCCTCCGGTTGAAACATAACTAACCTCATCAGCCAAATTATATTTATTAATTGCAGCAACCGAATCTCCTCCACCAATTAATGAATAAGCGCCTTTTTTAGTAGCAGTAACAATAGCATCAGCAACTGCTTTTGTGCCATGTTCAAAATTACTCATTTCAAAAACGCCCATTGGTCCGTTCCACAACAATGTTTTAGAGTCTGCAATTACTTTAGCAAATTCTGTTTCTGTTAAAGGCCCTATATCTAAACCCATATAGCCATCAGGCACCTGTTTTATGTCTACCGTTTGTTTGGTTGCATCATTTGCAAAAGCAGTAGCAGCAACTGTATCAACAGGGATAAATATATTCACACCTTTTTCCTTTGCATCACCTAACACCTTCAACGCAACATCCATCTTATCATCTTCTACCAAAGAACTTCCTACCTTGCCTCCTACCGCTTTTACAAACGTATACGCCATACCACCACCAATAATCAGGTTATCTATTTTATCCATCAACTTATCAATGATGAGTATTTTTCCAGAAACTTTTGCTCCTCCCAAAATAGCAGTAAATGGGCGCTCCGAGTTATTCAATACTTTATCAATACTAGCCAACTCATTTGCCATAACGTATCCAAATACTTTATCATTTGGAAAAAACTGAGCGATAACAGCTGTAGAAGCATGTGCACGATGTGCTGTTCCAAAAGCATCATTTACATATACATCGCCCAATGTTGCTAATTCCTGAGCAAAGGAAGCTGTTCCAGCTGTTTCTTGCTTATAAAAACGCAAGTTTTCTAACAACAAAACTTCTCCTGCTGCAAGCGCTTTCGAAAGCTGTTGAGCTTCATTGCCAATGCAATCATTTGAAAACTTTACAGGCGTATTTAAAAGTGCACTTAAATGACTTACAATGTGTTTTAACGAATATTTTTCTTCTGGTGCATCTTTCGGGCGACCTAAATGCGACATTAATATAACACTACCACCATCACTCAATACCTTTTTAATTGTAGGTATTGCAGCGCGCATGCGAGTATCGTCAGTAATTGTATAATGAGCATCTAAAGGCACATTAAAATCAACACGAATTAATGCTTTTTTATTTTTGAAATTATAATTATCAACCGTTTTCATCTGTATATAATTTGTTTTTTTGCCAAATGGAATAAGCCAGTTCGAAAATAATTTTTATCTATTACTAGTGTTTCCTACAAACATGGCTATTTCATAAATTACAAATACTATTTTTTAAAGAATAACATTATTGCTATTAACTACTCTGCATCAACAGTTGAATATTTTAACATATAAGAAGATGCTGTATCAACCATATCTGCCGAACCAATAAATAAAGGCGTGCGCTGATGTAACTCTTTCACATCCATATCTAAAATACGATGAAAGCCATCTGTAGCCTTGCCTCCAGCTTGCTCAACAATAAATGCCATTGGATTGGCTTCATACAAAATACGCAACTTCCCTTTTGGTGACTTAAATGTAGTTGGATAAATGTAAATACCGCCCGTAATTAAATTACGGTGCACATCTGCAACACAAGATCCAATGTATCTAGAAGAGTATGGACGGTTGGTGGAATCGTCTTCTTCCTGACAATGTTTTATGTATTTTTTCACCCCATCAGGAAAATGAACATAGTTCCCTTCGTTGATAGAATATGTTTTAGCTGTTTTAGGTGTTTGCATATTCGGATGCGACAAACAAAACTCACCAATTGATGGGTCAAGCGTAAAGCCATTTACGCCTTTTCCTGTAGTGTAAACCATCATACATGACGAACCATAAATTACATAGCCCGCAGCAACCTGCTCAGTACCACGTTGAAAAAAATCTTCTTTTGTTCCCGGCCCAGAAAGGGATGTTCTGCGGTAGATAGAAAAAATTGTACCTACCGATACATTTACATCAATATTGGATGAGCCGTCCAACGGATCCATTGCAACCACATATTTTGCATTTTTCGACATTTCGTTATTTACCAATATAATGTCTTCATTTTCTTCCGAAGCTATCGCACAACATTCACCACCAACACTAAGTGCTGCAATAAATTGGTCGTTTGCAAACACATCCAGCTTTTTAACATTTTCACCCTGAACATTCATTTCACCGGCATCGCCTAGTATGTCTGCTAATCCAGCTTTATTCACTTCCCTGTTTACAATTTTAGCTGCAATACCAATATCTCTTAAAAGACGCGACAATTCGCCTTTAGAATAAGGGAAATCTGCTTGTTTTTCAATAATAAACTGTCCTAATGTTTTTACCTTGCTCATTGTTTTATTTGTTTGTATTTACACAAATATCGCAATATTTTTTAATAATTGGAAGTGTTCATTTTTTAGGCTTTTGATATGGATTTGAATATCTTTGTTATTAAACAAAAGGTGTTTTTTTGATAATTTAGTGGTACAAAAAATGAAGGTATTTAAATTTGGTGGCGCATCTGTAAAAGATGCTGAAGCAGTAAAAAACGTAGCAACCATACTAAAACGATTTCCTAATCAACAAATAGCTGTAGTTGTTTCTGCTATGGGAAAAACAACCAATGCACTCGAACAGCTTGTTGATGCGTTTTTTTACTCTAAAAACAATGCAGAAGAAATTTTAAATGACATAAAAAGATACCATTTCGATATTGTAGAAACACTATTTCCAAACAAAAGCCACCCTATTTATAATGACATAAACAATACATTTGTTGAACTTGATTGGGCTATTGAGGCAGAACCAACAAACAACTACAACTATGAGTACGATCAAATTGTAGGAATCGGTGAAATTATTTCAACAAAAATTGTTTCTACCTACTTAAATGAAGTTGGAATATTTAATAAATGGCAAGATGCAAGAGACTTTATTCAAACCGACAATACATACAGAGAAGGAAAAGTTGATTGGGAGCTAACACAAACGCTTGTTTCACAAAACTTTAATAGTTTATTCAACAACCAAAATTTTATTGTTGTTACACAAGGCTTTATTGGTGGAACTTCCGAAAATTTTATCACAACCCTTGGTAGAGAAGGTTCTGATTATACGGCAGCAATTATAGCCTATACAACCAATGCCGAAAGTGTTACTATTTGGAAAGATGTACCCGGTGTATTGAATGCCGACCCAAAATGGTTTAATAAAACAGAAAAGTTAAAACAAATTTCCTATCAAGACGCTATAGAATTGGCTTATTACGGGGCAACCGTTATACATCCAAAAACAATAAAACCACTACAAAATAAAAAAATACCATTATATGTAAAATCGTTTTTACAACCTGAAGAAGAGGGAACTGTAATTAATGAAATACAATCGCAGCTACCCATTCCCTGTTTTATATTTAAAGTAAATCAAGTGTTGATTTCTATTTCACCTAAAGATTTTTCATTTATTGTAGAAGAAAATTTTAGCGAAATTTTTAAACTTTTTGCAGAACGAAATATTAAAATAAACATGATGCAAAATTCTGCAATTAGCTTTTCGTTATGTATTGATAACGACAATCACAAGCTACCAGAATTAATACAAACACTACAAAAAGAGTACAGGGTTTTATACAACGAAAACCTTGAATTAATTACCGTTCGTTACTACAATCAAGCAACATTAGAGCGTGTAACAACCAACAAAAAAATATTGCTTGAAGTAAAAAGCAGATACACAGCACAGCTAGTTGCTCAAAACAAAGAAGGGTAATATTTTTTAATTACTACGCTTGTGGTAAAAAAAGTGCTTTAAGCTCCGTTGCTTGCTCTGGTTGCATTTTACCTGCCAAAATTAGATTCAACTGACGCCTGCGAAGAGCACCTGCATAACGTTGTTTTTCTTCTTCTGTTTCTGGCACCAATTCTGGAACAGGAAGCGGTGATCCATTTTGGTCAATTGCAACAAAAGTATAAATAGCCTCATTACATTTGAGCTTCTCCCCACTAACTCTATCCTCAACCCACACATCAATAAAAACTTCCATAGATGAGGTAAATGCACGCGACACTTTTGCTTGCAATGTAACAATACTAGCATGTGCAATTGGATTGTTGAACGAAACATTATTTACTGCAGCAGTTACAACTACACGCTTACAATGCCTATGAGCTGATATAGAAGCAACAATATCCATCCACTGAAGTAACATACCACCAAATAAATTACCCATTACATTGGTATCATTTGGTAATACCACCTGTGTTTGAATCGCTAATGACTCCTTTGCTGTTTTAGATTTCATAGTAAATACTATTATTGATTTTACAAAGATAAGCAATAGAAAGCTTTACTTTATATGTAATTTATTGTTTATTCATTTGTAAATTTGCATCAAAATCACATTTATGGAAAATGCATACGGTTACATAAAAGCGCTACACATTATATTTATTGTTACCTGGTTTGCTGGGTTATTTTATATTGTACGTTTATTTATTTACCACACCGAAGCCGAAACAAAACCAACGGTAGAAAAAGATATTTTACAAACCCAATACAAAATAATGGAAAAGCGTTTATGGTATGGTATTACATGGCCATCAATGATTTTAACATTAATATTTGGTCCGTGGGTAATGAGTTATAATTTTAGCTATTATATGACTTCCGCTTTTTTTATTTTAAAGCTGTGTTTTGTTGCAGGACTCATTTTATACCATCTACAATGCCATGTAATTTTTAAACAACTTCAACAAAACAAAATAAAATACAGCTCTTTTAAATTACGCATCTGGAATGAGGTTGCAACGCTTTTTTTAGTTGCTATTGTTTTTTTAATTGTGCTCAAAAGCAACACGGGTCTAATATGGGGAATGTTGGGTTTGGTTATATTTGCAGTTACATTAATGCTAGCAATTAAAATTTATAAAAAAAGTAGAGAGAAAAAAGATATTGAATAAAAATAAAAAAAATAAAAAATGGGAGTTATAAAAGAATTTAGAGACTTTGCCATGAAAGGCAATTTAATTGACATGGCTGTAGCATTTGTAATGGGAGGTGCGTTTGGAAAAATTGTAACAGGATTTATTGATGGAATGGTTATGCCTGTCGTTGGAAAAATAACAGCTGGTGTTGATTTTAAATCACTTAAATACGTACTAAGCGAAGCGCAAACAGATGCAACTGGCAAAATTATTGCTACTGAAGTTTCTATAAAATATGGCGAATTTATTACTCTTTTTATTGATTTTGTACTGGTTGCCTTTGCGATGTTTTTGGTTGTAAAAGCAATGAATAAAGCGAAAAAGAAACTTGAAGCAGAGGCAAGTGCACAACCACCAGCTCCTCCAGCAATAAGTGAGGAGCAAAAATTGCTTACAGAAATTAGAGACTTGCTAAGAAATAAATAAAATGTTGGCAAAATGAAAATGGCTATAAGTTATATCGGGGAATAACTATAGCCATTTTTTTCGTCTAAAATAATAGAGTAAAGAGCCAACCGTTGCCATTATGGATGCCCACGTAAGTGGATAGCCCCATTTTGAGTGAAGTTCTGGCATTTCGTCAAAATTCATTCCATATACCCCAACAATAAAGGTTATAGGAACAAATATGGTTGTAATAATAGTAAGGACTTTCATCACTTCATTCATTCGATTACTTACGCTCGACAAATAAATATCCATCATACCAGAAAGCAAATCACGAAAAGTTTCGACAGTATCGATAACCCTAATTACATGGTCGTGCAAATCCCTCAAATAAACATCTGTAGTTGGTTTTATAAGCACAGTTTCGCTACGTTCCAAATTATTAATTAACTCCCGCATTGGCCAAACAGCCTTACGCAAAAAAATCATTTCACGCTTTAAGTGATGTATCTGTTTTAAAATATCTTTAGAAGGCTCATCCACCAACTCATCTTCAATATACTCAATTCTATCTCCTATTTTTTCAAGCACATTAAAATAACAATCAACAACTGCATCCAAAAGAGCATATGCAAGATAGTCGGCTCCCATTTTTCTAACACGTCCTTTGCCTTGTCGCAATCGGTTACGAATCATATCAAAGGCATCTCCGCCATGTACTTCTTGAAAAGAAATAACAATACCATCCATTAGCACTACAGATAGCTGTTCCGAATGAATTTCTGTATCATAATAAATCATTTTCATGATGGATACAACATAGCTATCATAATCCTCAAATTTTGCTCGTTGACTTGTATTTACAATATCTTCCAAGGTTAGCGGGTGAATATTAAATCGCTTACCAATTGCCTCTATTAATTCTACTCGATGTATTCCATCAATATTTATCCACTTGATAGTACCCGGGATTACAGTATCTAAACACTCGGATAAATCGTAATAATCTTTTTCCTGAAAAACAGTTTCGTTGTATTGAATAAGTGTAATCTTAACCTTTTCCTGTGTGGATTTACCGTGGTAAACCAATGTTCCAGGAGGTGCACCTATAGCATTTTGAAGTGTTTGCATCGGTTGTAACTATTATTTATTATTCTTATTACCTTCAAGCACAATTACAATTTCGCCTTTTACTGTTTTGCTTTTAAAATATTCCAATACTTCCGCTAATGTTCCACGCTTAGTTTCTTCAAACATTTTTGTTAATTCTCGTGAAACAGAAACGCTACGTTCAGCTCCAAACGCTTGTATAAACTCTTCTAATGCTTTTACCAAACGAAATGGTGATTCATAAAAAACCATTGTTCGTTCTTCGCTTAGTAATGATTTTATTTTTGTTTGTCTGCCTTTTTTTTGTGGTAAAAAGCCTTCAAAACAAAATGTATCACAAGCCAAGCCAGAATTTACCAATGCAGGAACGAATGCCGTGGCACCAGGCAAGCACTCCACTTCAATATTCTGTTTAATACATTCACGTATCAGCAAAAAACCTGGATCCGAAATCCCCGGAGTACCTGCATCAGTAATCAAAGCAATACTTTCGCCAGCAGCAATACGTTGTGCAATCATCTCAACCGTTTTGTGTTCATTGTGTTGATGGTGAGCAAACATTCTTTTATTGATATCTAAGTGTTTCAACAAAATACCCGATTTACGAGTATCTTCAGCCAAAATTAAATCTACCTCCTTCAAAATGCGTATTGCACGAAGGGTAATATCTTCTAAATTTCCTATAGGAGTTGGTACTATATATAATTTCATACTCTTTTTAAACTTCAAATAAAATACAGCGACTCAAACAGCATAAAACACTATCGTTGTAGCGAATCAATAAAATTTGTTATCAAACTAAATACATTATCAAACTCGTTTAACGGCAACGTTTCTGGCCTGTCATATATATCATGATAGGCTTTTGTACCCCCCATTGTGTATATAAAAAAGGCCTTTACTCCTTTTTCTGAAAAATGATAGTGGTCGCTATTAGCGGCTTTGCCACGTATTTTAATTTCCTTTAACAGCTGTTTTTTTTCATTTATAGCAACCAAATCATCAAACTCTTTTTTAAATACAGAACCGTTTACCACAGTAATTCCATCCTCACCGGTACCCATAATGTCGGTATTTAAAAGAAATGCTATTTTTTTTAGTGGAAACAATGGATTTTCGGTATAATATTTTGAGCCCAACAAACCAACCTCCTCACCAGCAAATGCGATAAACGCAATAGAGTATTTAGGCTTGTTATGAGGCATTGCATAATAGTTTGCTAAATTCAAAAGCATAGCACAGCCACTTGCATTATCATTTGCACCCGGAAAATAAACATCTTTACCCATTTGACCTAAATGATCGTAATGGGCAGAAAAAACAATAAATGAATCAGGGTGTTCTGTTCCTTCAACATAACCAACAATATTTTGAGTTTTATGCGATTTAATAAACTTATTTTCAATAACAACATCGGCATATCCTTTTGTTGAAAAAGAAAAACTATCAGCAAGCACTTTTATTCTAACATATTCGGCAACATCCTGCGACATTGTCCAGGTAAGCTTTTTAACAAGTTCTATTGTATTGGCTTTAAAGTATCCTTGCTTTACTTTTTTAAAATATTCTTGTTTTAATTTATTGGTAACATTTCTGTCGTCAACAATAACAAATACATTTTTGGATTTTATTTTTTTTCTAAATTTCTCAAATTTTTTGTCAGAGGAAGTATAAGTAGAATCGAATACAATTGTTTCAAAACTTCCATTAATTGAAGGTGAAGATGGATAAACCAAATAATTTTGTGCAGCAATTCCTTTAAATTTAACTCCTTTATCAAATAAACAGTTGAAACTAATTGCTGCAGGATAAGTATTGATTGGAAAATTGAATGATTGATAATAATCATCATTAAACGATTTCAAGGCAAATCCTGTAAATTCTTGTTTAATATACTCAGCTGCAATGCTATCTCCACCATTTACATAGCCTCTACCATGCATGTTTGGGGCAGCAAGGGTTGCAACCACCTTTTTACCATACAAATAAACCGACTTACCAATTCCTTGCGAATAGAGCGCTGTTATTGTTGTTGCAAACAAAACAAATATTAGTATTTTTATAAAAAAACGATTCTTCATATTTCGCCTACAAAAATCTACGTTTAACTATCTCTACAAATCGTTGCCCAGCTTCACTTTTATCTTTCCAGTTGTTTTCTTTTTTAATTTCTTCAAGCACCAATAACGAACTATCAAGAGAGCTATCTGCATTTAATTTTTTTATGGCGCTTTCATACGCATCAACATTATTTGCAAACAATTCACTAATAAATTGAAATTTATCGTTAATACCAATGTTTGTTTTAATATCTATCAATTTTAACTCTGTGTCGCCTTTCGCTTTAAAATCCGAAATATCCATTTCCCTCTTCGACATCTGCATATTTTCAACACCAGAAATCGCATCCGCACCGAAATCAGAAACAAGAATAATGGAGTCTACCGCTGCTTCCTTAACCGCATGATCATCAAGGTCAATTGCTAGTTGGTTTGTTTTTTCTGTAACATCCAATTTTTGAAACTCCTCCATCAAACTTGTTGAATTCCAAATAATTCCATTTTTATATAACTCGTCTAACATTAATATAAAAGGCCCCCAATCGCTACTGTTTATATTATCCAAAGCATCCAATCGGGCAAATTCATCATTAATACTGCTTAATCGCTTTCTAAATTCTGACTTTAAATAAATGGAATTCATATTTGTATTTATTAAATCTTTTAAATTGAGCTACTAAAATTACAATAAAAAGGTTGTAAATACACTTATTTTAGTGCTATTTTTGTTAAACTAATTTTTATAATAAATTTTTATACAATATTCAAAAAACTATTTCGCCCTTGAAAAAGTTACTTTTATTGTTTTCTGTGTTCATTTATTTCCAAAGTTTTGCACAAACTGTTGGAAATATGCTATACATTACCCAACAAAACCCACTAGACTTAACAATTTGTGGGCCATCAAAAGAATTTAAAGTAACTATATATAACCCAACCCCTTGGACCATAACATCTTGTTCGCTATCGGTAACAACGCCAACAGGAGTGCAATTTGACAATAGCTGTCCGGTGCCAGGTTTCATTAATAATTTTGGAGGAGTTATCAAAATAAACTTACCAAACATTGCACCACTGCAAACCATTGAAGTAAAGTTTTGTTTAAAGGCTCAATGCAACGTTAGACAATTTATTGCTGGTGGCGGAATTATAAGAAATAATGTCAGAGTTGATTATATTGCAAATACAATGCCTCGATTCGACTCAAATTTAGGGTCTACGTATATAATAAGACAACCAAATGTTACAATTACTTCGGTAACAAATCAATCATTCAATGGTACCATTGGCCAAACATTTAATAGGTGTATAACAATTGTTAATGGCGGATCGGGAGCTCTGGCTTCGTTTACTTTTACGGATTTACACGCCACAGGTGTTCAAATAACAGCTATTGACAAAGGAGTATGGACTACTTCTGGCCAAACAGAAAAAGTCGAGCTAAACGGAACCCAATTTATCACAGTAGGTGATGGAGATGCGTTATTTGAAAGTGGCGAAAGTATTACTATCTGCGAAACGGTTCATATTTTAAACTGTATTTCAGCTACTTCCAACTTTAGAGCTTTCTGGGGCTGCAGTGTAAATTCTTGTCAAGCAAGTGATGCTACTGCCAACGTTGTTTTCCCCAACTACGTCCCCAATTTAATTATCACGCCAACAGCTTTTATGAACTCGTGCATGGGGCCAGGAAACGCCAGCCCCCAGCAACTAAGAATTGTTAATAGCGGCACAGGAACAGCAATTAATGTGATGCTTGATATTGCTCAATCCGTTAACAACGGATTTAATAATGGCCTAGGATCACGAATTGATGAAACTAGCTTTACTAGGCAAATTGGGTCGAATGGCGCAACGACATCAATTACACCTACTGTTACACAAACAACAAGTGGACTAAACTGCATGAATAATGCAACAGGTAGAGTAACAATAAATATCTCACAAATAAACGCTGGCGATACCCTTTTTATTAAATGGAATACATTCTGCTGCTGTTATAATTCGTGTAATAATACGGGAAATAACGCTATAAATGGTTGGCGATACAAATCAACTTATTCAAATATTTGCCAAACAAATTATTTTACAAACGAAACTTGGGGCAGAGTTCCCTCAGAGATATATGGAGCCTTAGCTCCCGATGGTGCTCCTTCTACATTAAGTAATGGACAAAATGGAACTTTTACCTTTTTATTTTCAAATTACAACAACACCTATCCCATAGGTCCTGGAGCGCACTGGAGATTTGTATTTAAGCTTCCCCCATATGGCTGTGTTAATTACTCGAATATCAGAATCATACACAGCAACGGTACAAGCATATGGACTCCCAATACGGTTACATCCGCTGGCGACTCGGTAGTTGCTATTTTTAATGGAGGCGCACCTTTTAATCTAACACATGCCGAATTAAAAATAAATCTTTCACTAGTATGTTCGGCCTGTGTTGGAACAGAAATTCTTACCCAACTATCTGTAAAATCATTTTACATACCTGACAGTGGTTGTGGCTGCAGAATTGGAGTCTCCTGTCAAACAATTCCATTTAACATTAACTGCCCCGACCCATGCCCCGCTGGAATAATGTTTGCAAATTTTGATCTGCAGCGAACCAGCTATGGCTTTCCTGACAATGAAGCTGGAGGGGGGAATGGTGTGCCCGATGGAAGCGGCAGCCTAAATTTTAATAAGATTAAAACAAACAGAGTGATGTTTGGCGACACTATTACTACAGGGTTCTACGTAGTTGCAAATACAAATATGAGTAACCCTACACTTCCATTTGTTTATGCTAAATCATCTATTTCTAATGGAAATCTATTCGGTTTTATTGATGCGCAATTAAAAATATATCGATCAAATTCGCTTTTGTTAACATGCAATAATATCACCCCTTCTGCCACAACAAATGGAAGCACAAGAGATTTTTTATATGACTTGAGCGAATCTTCGCTAGCATGCCTATCTACATACGACTACACGGACAAAGATTCGTTAGTACTTATATGCAGATACAAAGACACCTCCAACATAGGAAATGTAACGCCAATAAATTGCTTTTCGACAAATAGATTTTATAGCAGTGCGATTGCAAATCCAACCCAAATAACCGATCAACTTCAATGTGGAACAATAAATGGAAACTGTACAGTTATTGGCTACTTTTTTGAAAATCATACTGGTGAAAATTACGCAACTCAATCGTGCAATAATGTTACTGTGAGTCAAAATTATTACTTAAGTGTTGGACCAACATGGAATAACGATGCTGGCGGAAATTTGTTTCCTTTTGAATATCGAAACTGGGCTCACATTCAAAAAATAACGGCAACTATCCCTTCTGGCTATACTTATGTAAGTGCAAAATTCCGGGACGTTCGTACAGCAGGAACCTTGGGCACCTCAAATAGCGGATGGGTGAGTGTTAACCCGACAAACGCGAACTCGGACACATTAGAATTCGATTTAGAACCTCAATTTAGTGGTTACGGGGGGAGTATTCCACTTAGCGATGATGGATTCTATGGCACGTTAGAGATTACATTACAACCGGGATGTGAAGTTGTTCCAGACACCTATGATACAGTAACCCACAACATAGATTTTTCGGCCACTAGCTACATTTCTGGTCCGGGAAGCGCTCCTGCAACATCCTATTTTAGAAACGATGACAAAATAATTTACGATGCGCCAGACTTAAATTTACAAGCAACCCTGCCAAGTATTATGGCTCTTGATAGTCTTGAAACCTGGGAAATAATTATTTCTAACACTTCAAACAACTCAAATGCTTCGAATTTATGGATTAGTGCACCACAAATAAGTGGGGTCAATATAATTAAAGTGGAAGATGCTGACAATAACGTCAATGTTCCAAAAAGTGGAGAAATGTTCCAAGTTGGTACTGTTCTTGCAATGGGTGTCAGAAAATTTCGATTAATAGGTAATTATACATCCTGTGGAACGGACAGCATAAAAATATACGTTGGGTGGAACTGTAGCAATGGCTACCCAGATAATATTAACCAATACCCGTGTGCAGCCAAAACCATAACGCTAACTTTAACACCCATATATCCAGCATTTGAAATATATACACAGTCGCCCCAAACCCCTTTAGGATTATGTGATACCGCAACAATTATTGCGACAGGTAAAAATATTCAACTAGGAACCGGGTATAATATCACTCTAACCACCTATCTACCACAGGGCGTTATTATAATACCAAACTCCTGCGAATTGAGCTATCCATTAAACAACCCTTATGTGAGCATTTCTGACCCTGTTGCACTTGGAAACAATCAATATAAATGGAATATTTCCACAGCAAATGGCACAATTGGAAGCGATGGTTTAAAAGGACTGCTAGATACCGCGTTAAACAATTTTAATATTCGCTTCAAAGTTAGCACCGCTTGCGGATATGTATCTGGAAGCAAATTCAATTTTAGCATCAGTGGAAAGGCTGCTTGCGGCTTTACAACCGATTTTCAATTATTTGAATCTGCCGGGCTTGAAATTATTGGATTAAATCAACCTTATGCAACAAGCGTAAACATTGTGACAACTTACGTTTCGCCTTGTGCAACAAACTCTGGTATTAAACTAGTGGTTCATAACTTGGGACCAACCAATTTTGGGAGTACAGATTCGGTATCGTTTAAATTGCCAACGGGAGTTTCCTTTATACCGGGTTCGTTTACTGCAGTTCATAATGCACCACCTAACGGAGTTCCTGTTTTATCAACTATTGGAGGAGCCGATTATTTAACATGGCGCTTACCTGCTGGTGTTGTTGCGGGCGACAGTTCCGTTTTTCATTTTCAATTTGCGGGAGAACCCGTTTTATTATCGTGCGGTATTGTGTTTTTTGAAGCTTCAACTAAAAGTTCAAGCATTATAACCTGTACCTCTACAGGGCAAGGTTGTCAAAGCAACATAATAACGGGGGACACTTTACTGCCTGTCTTTATCTATAAAGCGTATCTACAATTTAGTAATGGTTATTCCAGCTCTATTCCAAACCCTCCGTCTGGAGAAACGGTTACGCTAACATTCGACATTACAAATTTAGGACAAGCAATTGAAATTAATGCCGACTCTGTAATTCAATATTATTTTGATGCAGATGGCGATAGCGTTTACAGTGTTGGAGATGTATTTATTACTCAAGACACTGTTTTAGTTCCAGAAGATTCTACAATAACATATACAACCACGTTTAATGTACCTGCTGGCCAAGCGTGTGCAATTTTAGCTGTTGTAGATCCAGGAATAAATAATTGTGTTTGCGATCCAACTCAACTTATAAGTTACTCCAGAGGACTTTCAAGTTTAGGTAATGATACAACAATTTGTTCAGGTGCAACCATGACAATGAGTTATCCACCAGTCACAGGATACACCTATGCATGGACACCAACAACAGATTTAAATGATGGAACACAATCAGATGCAATACTAACGGGTTCGAACTTAACAACAAATCCAATTTCTACTACATATAGTTTAGCAACCAACCGAATTGGATGTAATGGGAATGACACAATAATAGTTACGGTTAAACCACTACCAACAGCAACAATAACAGGAGCTACAACTGTATGCGAAAACGCAACATCTCCATCTATAACATTTACAGGTGCAGTAGGAGAATCGCCATATACTTTTATATACTCAAAAAATGGCTTTATTGACACAGTAATAAGTGCGGCCGATACTTCAATGATACCTGTATCGACAGATAGCGCGGGAACATACCTTTATACACTTATTAGCGTTCAAGATTCAAGCATTGCTACTTGTGCTCAAACTATCAACACAAGCGTTACTGTTGTAGTAAATCCTTTACCAGAAGCTACTGCTCAAATTGTAAATTTCTCTGACATTTGTCAAGGAGGAGCATCGCCTATAATTGCATTCATTGGTGCTAATGGAGTTGCTCCATACACATTTACATACAACATTGATGGAAACACAAACCAAACGGTGATATCAACCAACGGTGATACGGCATTTATTTCCGCCCCAACAAATATTCCTGGTACATTTACTTATCATATTGTAAGTATTCAAGATGCGAGTATAACCACTTGCTTACAAAACCAAGATGATAGCATAAGTGTAACGATTAATCCGCTACCAACAGCAATCATATCAGGAAATTCTATTGTGTGTAGAGAAGCCGATTCTCCTATTATTGAATTTATTGGCACCGTTGGAACTGCTCCATTTACATTTAATTATACTGTAGATGGTACTCCAGCCCCACCAGTAACAAGTACAAATGGTGATACAGCTTACGTTTTAGCACCAACCAACATTGATGGTACATTTGTTTATGCGTTAACAGGAGTTACAGATTCAAGTTCAACTACTTGTTATCAAGCGCAAACGGGTAGTGTAACAATTATCGTAGAACCACTCCCAACCGCAACCATCCATGGAAGTACAACAGTATGTCAGCATGCTATACAACCAACAGTAACATTTATAGGAAATGGAGGAGTTCCGCCATATACTTTTGAGTACAATATTAACGGACTTCCACAGGTAAATTTGACAACAACCAATAATAGTGATAGTATTAGCATTTTAGTCCCAACTTCTGATTCAGGAAATTTTGTTTACTCGCTTGTTAGTGTCACAGATGCAAATGTTGTAGCCTGTACTCACCCTCAAACAGGCGATGTAACAATAATAGTTAACCCAAAAGTAAATGTAGCATTTACAGCCGACTCTGTTTGTAATGGCAACCCAACAGTGTTTAGCGATGCTTCAACAACTGCATCGGGCACACTCACCTCTTGGAGTTGGGATTTAGGAG
>JBASCV010000235.1:0-16052 GCA_049651825.1 Bacteroidia bacterium | reverse complement strand
TAATAATAAACAGTTTGTGTTAATACAATTGAGTTTTTTCGCAGGCTGACGTTATACACCATTTTAAAATGACGACAAGAAAAAATATCAAAATGAGTTTCATTTGCGACCAAAACTGGGACGCAATGAAAACCACTGCTAATGGCCGATACTGTGACATTTGCAGAAAAGAAGTTTTTGATTTTACGAACAAGACAATAGCTGAGGTTAATAAGCTTGACAAGGAAGTGTGTGGAGTTTTTTTACCGGAGCATGTTGAAGATGGACTAACACCGATAAAATTAAATTTCGTTTCAAAGACAAAGTATTGCGTAGCGACAATAGCAACGCTTATAGGACTGGAAAGCCAAATATTAAAAGCTCAAAACCAAAACGGACAAAAAAACAAAACGGAATTTGTTATTAAAGATACAATTCAAAAAGACATACAACAGATCGATTCTGTTGCAGATAATGATGACATGTATGTAAGTACGAATGAATCAATCGTAAATCAAAAACCATTAATAACAACGAAAGGTAGGTATTATTACTGGACAAAAAAATTTCCATTTATAACATCAAGACGGAGATACACGATGGGATTAAGATTTCTATAAACTACGTGTAAGCTTCCTCACAGTTTGGCCAGTTAAAAATAGAAAACAATAAAAAGTTTTACTAATTTTAGATTGGAGAAAGATGAAAAATTGCATGGTTTACACATTAAAAACAACCCTTTTTTCTCTTAAATTACAAGTTTGAAAATAAAAACAATGAAATCAACCGCAACAACAGTAGAAGAGTACATTAACACATTGCCCGCTGATAGAAAAGAGGCTGTACAACAACTACGACAAACAATTTTAAAAAACATCCCAAAAGGGTTTACCGAAACCATCAGTTACGGTATGATTGGCTATGTAGTACCACATACACTCTACCCAAAAGGTTATCATTGCGATACTTCGCTTCCATTGCCATTTATCAACATTGCCTCACAAAAAAAATTTATTGCCCTTTATCACATGGGCTTATATAGCAATAAGGAGTTATTGAGCTGGTTTACAGGCGAATATCCTAATTATTCAAAAGCAAAACTCGATATGGGAAAAAGCTGTATTCGATTCAAAAAGCCAGAACAAATACCTTATCAATTAATTGCTGAATTAACAAAAAAAATAACAGTGAAAGAGTGGATTACAACCTATGAGCAAGCTTTTTTAAAGAAATAATAGGGTATGCACAATTTTTACAGGTATAATTAACTCCTGAACCAAACTATTGCTTATTTTCACGGCAATAAACACACATATTTTATGTACGAAGATTTAGAGGTAAGAAAATCAACTATTCCTAATGCAGGCAAGGGCTTATATACAAAACGTGATATAAAAAAAGGCGAACGGATTGTTGAATATTTAGGTGAAATAATTACTTGGAAAGAGTGTGATATTAGAGCCGAAAAAGACGAAGGAGGCTATGTATTTTACATCAGCAGAAATAAATGCATTGATGCCTTTCATACACCCGATGCCCTTGCTAGATATGCAAATGATGCTAAAGGGCTTACAAAAATAAAGGGTATTAATAATAATTGTGTTTACGAAATATATAAAAACAGAGGATGGATTACCGCTACAAAAAATATAAAGGCGGGGTCTGAAATTTTTGTAAGCTACGGTGCTCAATATTGGCGCGATATCCGACACAATATTAAGCTTGAGAATGACCGCAAAAAAGCAAAAGAAAAAGAAGCAAAAAAGTAGTTTTACTTTTAGAGCTTTACTAATTGATTGTTAGGCTGGTTAATAAAAAACGAATCAAAAAATACCTACGGTAAATAAATACATTTTTGTAAAAATTTACTACCTTTAACCTTTGATGAATTTTAGCTACCCTTCATTTTTATTTGCGCTTTCGGCAATCGCCATTCCTATTATTATTCATTTATTTAATTTTCGGAAGTTCAAAACGGTTTATTTCAGTAATGTTCGTTTTTTAAAAGATGTAAAGCAAGAAACGCAATCAAAATCGCGATTAAAACATTTATTAGTACTTGCCGCCCGAATTTTAGCCATTACGTGTTTGGTATTTGCATTTGCACAACCTTTTATACCTGTTGATAGCCGAAAAGTAATTTCAGGCGAAAAAGTGGTGAGCATTTATATTGATAACTCATTTAGTATGGATGCCGTAAACAAAAACGGAACCCTATTGGATGAGGCTAAAAAACGAGCCTTAGAAATTATATCGGCATTTAAACCTAGCGACCGTTTTCAATTACTTACAAACGATTTTGAAGGCAAACACCAACGTTTGGTAAATAAAGAAGAGTTTATTCAACTGTTAGATGAAGTAAAATTAACTCCTGCAGTGCGCAGTACTAGCGAAGTAGTTGCCCGCCAATCAGATATATTGCAACAATCAGAGGCGAAAGCAAAGGTATCGTTTTTAATTTCTGATTTTCAAAAAACAATAACCAATACTGATAAGCTTAAAAACGATACTAGCATTATGTTTAACATGGTGCCTTTACTTGCTGCCGAAAAAAACAACATTTATATTGATACCTGTTGGTTTGAAACACCTGTTCGACAAGTAAATCAGGTTGAAAATTTGCATGTTCGGATAAAAAATAGTTCGGAAAATAGCATAGAAAACAATGCCATTAAGTTGTTTGTAAACGAACAACAAAAAACACCTGCTAGCTTTAGTATTGAAAAAGATTCAGAAACTGAATTGGTACTGTCTTTTGTTTCGCGTGAAACCGGTACTCAACATTGTAGAATAGAACTCAATGACTACCCTGTAACGTTTGACGATAAATTTTATTTTAGTTTTGAAGTTGCAAAAAATATAAATGTTTTATCAATTAATTCTTCAGCCAACACAAATGCTACTAAAACCAATTACATCAATAAATTGTTTGGCACCGACTCGTTATTTGTATTGACATCTGTTTTGGAAAACAGCATTGATTATTCGGCTCTGGCAAATTATAATTTTGTGATATTAAATGAATTAAAGTCTGTATCATCAGGTTTAGCTCAAGAATTAAAACGCTTTGTAAACAATGGTGGTAGCCTATTGGTGTTACCTAACAGTGAAATTGACGTAGTTACTTACAAAGATTTTTTAACCAATTTGAATGTTGATTATTATTTGGATAAAGATACTGCCAATACTAAAGTTGATAAAATTAATGTGGAACACGAATTGTATAAAGATGTATTTGATAAAAAAACATTTAGTGCCACCAACCTTAATTTGCCGCTTGTAAACGAACATTATACCATTTCTAAATCATCACAAAGTGTACAAGAAAATTTACTGCGCTTACAAAATGGTAATTCCTTTTTTAATCAATACAGCATTGGAAAAGGTAAGGTGTATTTATCTGCAGTGAGCTTACATCCCGATTTCAGTAATTTTGCAAAACATGCTGTATTTGTACCTACATTGTACAAAGCCGCTATTTATAGCCAGGTATACAAACCGTTATTTTATACCATTGGCAGTTCAGAATCAATAGAAACACTAACAAACCTTTCGGGCGAAAATACATACCATATCAAAAGTATAAATAACGATTTTGATATTATTCCAGAACATAAAATTTTGGATTCTAAAACCGAAATACTCGTTCGTAATCAAATTCAGCGATCTGGAAACTTTAATTTATTTGCTGGTACAGATTTGTTGAATGGACTAGCATTTAATTTCAATCGTAAAGAATCGGATTTACATTGTTATAAAGCCAATGAGTTGATGCTTAAACTAGAAGAGCAGGGGCTAGATAATTATACTGTTTTAGAAGTTGGTGCACAAAGCATGCAACAGTCATTAATGGATATACAACAAGGCAAAAAACTATGGAAATTGTTTGTTGTTTTAACGCTGCTGTTTTTAGCGATAGAAATAGCATTGTTGCGTTTTATGAAATAAGGAATCACCGTGCGTATGGTCGTTTCGAGCTTGTCGAGAAATAAGCGATTGGAATTTTGTACAATGTTTTAATTAGTAAAATATAGCTTTATGAATATACTCATCAAATCAGCACATATTATTGATATATTATCGCCTTATAATGGTAAAGTAATGGATATTCTTATTGAAAACGGTGTAATCACTTCCATTTCAGCTACTATTGTTCCTAAAAAAACAGTTAAAACAATAACTTCTAAAAACCTATGTGTATCAGTTGGTTGGCTGGATATGCAAGCAAATTTTTGTGACCCAGGTTTTGAACATAAAGAAGATATGCATACAGGTATAAATGCTGCAGCTGCAGGCGGTTATACTGCTGTTGCGCTAGTATCGTCAACACAACCAACAATACACTCTAAAGCCGAAGTTGAGTATATAAAAAATAAATCGGCAAATGCCATTGTTGACGTGTATCCTGTTGGAACACTTTCCTATAAGCAAGAAGGAAAAGATATTGCAGAGATGTATGATATGCATTTATCGGGCGCTGTTGCTTTTTCGGATGATAAAAAAGCAGTAAATGATTCGGGTTTATTGATGCGTGCATTGTTGTATGCCAAAAATTTTGGTGGCCTCATTATTGCACATTGCGATGAAAAAGCAATATCTCAAGAAGGCAAAATGAACGAAGGTGTTGTTTCTACTCAACTTGGCTTAAAAGGTATTCCTGCACTTGCCGAAGAATTAATGGTAAATAGAAATGTATTTTTAGCTGAATATACAGATGCCCCAATACATTTGCCTAATATATCTACCGAACGTTCGGTTGCGCTAATTAAAAAGGCAAAAGAAAAAGGCATAAAAATTACAGCTGCTGTTAATGCATATAATTTAGTACTTACCGATAATTTACTAGAAGGTTTTGATAGCAACTATAAATTAAACCCTCCGTTACGTACTCAAAAAGATTTAGATGCGTTAAGAAAAGGAATTGCTGATGGAACAATAGATGTGATTACAAGCGACCATCGTCCGCAAGATATTGAATCAAAAGATGTAGAGTTTGATTATGCTGCAAATGGAATGATTGGCTTAGAAAGCGCATTTGCATTGGTAAATTCAACGAAAGATAAACTAAAGTTAGAAGCAATTATAAAAACATTAACCGTAAATCCACGAACTATTTTAAAACTAAAACAACCAAAAATAGCTCAAGGCGAAAGCGCTAACCTAACTGTATTTGACCCTGATTTTGAATGGACATTTGATAAACAGGCTATAAAGTCGAAATCAAGAAACACTCCTTTTATTGGACAAACGTTTAAAGGGAAAGTACTTGGCATCATTAATAAAAATCAATTTAAAAGCAATCAGGTATTATAATTGGTTTGTAAATAAATTTTAATAATATCTAGTTCAGTAAAAAAGTTATGAAAAACACTTATATCATTGACGGAATCCGCACACCAGTGGGAAATTTTGGAGGAACATTATCTGTTATACGCACAGATGATTTAGCGGCACTTGTGTTGAAAGAATTAGTAAAACGCAACCCTACCATTGATGTAAATCAAATTGGTGATGTTGTGATGGGTTGTGCAAATCAGGCAGGTGAAGATAACCGTAATGTAGCTCGTATGGCATCATTGTTGGCAGGTTTGCCATATACTGTTCCGGGCGAAACAGTAAATCGCTTATGTGCTTCGGGCTTATCGGCTGCAATGGCTGCTGCTCGTAGTATTATGCTTGGCGAAACTGATTTAATGATTGCTGGTGGGGTTGAAAACATGACACGTGGCCCTTGGGTAATGTCGAAAGCCAGTTCGCCTTTTGGGCGCGACCAACAGCTTTTTGATTCTTCGTTCGGATGGCGTTTTGTAAATCCAAGGATGAAGGAAATGTATGGTGTGGATGCAATGGGCGAAACGGCTGAAAATCTTGCTGATAGAGATAAAATTAGTAGAGAGGACCAAGATAAATTTGCATTGTGGAGTCAGCAAAAAGCGGCAATTGCTCAAGCAAATGGCCGATTGGCAAAGGAGATAATGCCAGTAGAAATTCCACAAAAAAAAGGTGATCCTAAATTGTTTAGTGCGGATGAATTTTTACGTCCAGAAACAACGCTTGAAGGTTTAGGGAAATTAAAGCCAGCTTTTCGTAAAGATGGTACAGTAACAGCAGGAAATGCTTCGGGATTAAATGATGGGGCTGCCGCTCTATTATTAGCTTCGGAAGATGCAATAAAAAAATACAACCTAACTCCTAAAGCACGCATTGTATCAAGCGGTGTGGCTGGTGTTGAACCACGTATTATGGGTATAGGTCCGGTACCTGCTGCCAACATGGCTTTGAAACGTGCTGGCTTAACAATGAATGATATTGATGTAATTGAGTTGAATGAGGCTTTTGCGGCACAATCATTGGCCTGTACACGTGCATGGGGATTAGCCGATAACGACCCTCGCATTAATCCCAATGGTGGTGCAATTGCTATTGGACATCCGTTGGGAATGAGTGGTGCACGTATTTTAAATGCAGCGGCTATTGAGTTACAAGAAAAAAACAAACGCTTTGCTTTGGTTACCATGTGTATTGGTTTAGGACAGGGGTATGCGGTTGTGATTGAGAGAGTTTAATTTATTTAGGATTTAGGAATTAGGATTTGGGATTTTGGAAATTAGGATTTTGGAGTAGGGATTAAAGAATTAACTATTATCACAAAAGAAGAGTTAAAGAAACGAACTAAATTATTTGCAATCAGAATTTTTAAATTTATAAATACCTTACCTAAAAGCCAATCCACAGATGTTGTTACTCATCAAATTTTAAAATCATCATCATCTGTAACGGCTAATTATAGAGCAGTTTGTAGAGGTAAATCGAGTGCTGATTTTTTTAATAAATTAAAAATTGTTGATGAGGAAGCTGATGAAACCTTATTTTGGTTAGAATTTATAAATGATTTAGAACTTAAATGCGATAAAAAAGAACTAGAACTATTGATGAAAGAAGCCGATGAATTGACTGCTATTTTTTCTGCAGCAATAAAAACAATTAAATCAAAAAATAACTATTAAAAAATCAAAAATATGCTTCACGCATTTAACGATACTAAATTTAAATTAATAATTTAAAAAATCCCAAATCCTAAATATGGTATACGAATTCAACGGTTACAAACCAGTTATACACGAAAGTGCGTTTATTCATCCACAGGCAACGGTTACAGGAAATGTAATTATTGGTAAAGATGTATATATTGGACCTAGCGCAGCTTTACGAGGCGATTGGGGACAAATAATTATTGAAGATGGGTGTAATGTTCAAGAAAATTGTACCATTCACATGTTTCCGGGTACAACCGTTGTATTAAAAGAAGGTGCTCATATAGGGCATGGTGCAATTGTGCATGGTGGTACCATTGGTAAAAATGTGCTTATAGGCATGAATGCTGTGGTAATGGACAATGTGGTGATAGGGGATAATTGTATTGTTGGGGCATTGTGTTTTGTGCCTGCTGAAATGGTAATTCCTGAGCGCAAGGTGGTAGTGGGTAATCCTGCTAAAATAGTAAAAGATGTAAGTGACGAGATGATAGCTTGGAAAACTGAAGGCACAAAGCTGTATCAGCAATTGCCAGCCGATTGCAGAGCTACTTTAAAACCTTGTGAGCCATTGAAAGAAGTTGAAGCAGATAGACCCAAACAACAGGAGAGTTATAAGGTTTGGAAAAAGTGATTTTTATTATTAGATAGACTCGAAAGTTATATGTGGGCTGTCATTTCGAGTCTGTCGAGAAAGTGGGGAAGCCATATACTATTTTGTTAAACAAATTTTAATAGTTTCTAAAATTAATTTATGAATTTACATTTACATTTTATACTGGTTAATTCAGATTTTAACCAAGGCTTAGCAAACGATTTGTATGAAGGACAAGAAACCGAAGACAATATAAAACACCTGTGGGAAGATGAGCTAAAGGTATCAGAAGAAGTTGCAGAATTTAAAATTAGAAACAATACAATTTACACCTTGGCAGGTTATTTCCCAAACGGAGAGCAATTTAGCTTTGATATTTGGGATATGACAATAGTTGATTGTACAACTGTGAGTGGACAAAAAATGCAATTTGCTGTTTCTAAAAAACTACTAAAAAAAACCGAAAAAGTGGTTAATAATGAGGCAAATGAAACACACCTTTATTTTTATTTGCGCGACTCATTACCTCTTGAAAACCCTATGGATGGTGTGTATATATTAAAACAAGATTTTCCGAAAGAATTGAAAAAACAAATTAAAGCATCTTAAAAAGTATGACACGCAGCGAGTTATTTTCAATTATAAAAAAGAAAAAGAGTTTTTTATGTGTTGGTTTAGATACTGATGTATCAAAAATTCCATCGCATTTGCTCAAAGAAGAAGATCCAATATTTGAGTTCAATAAACAAATTATTGATGCTACGCATGATTGTGCTGTTGCCTTTAAACCCAACATGGCTTTTTATGAAACGTTGGGCGTGAAAGGATGGATTAGTTTAGAAAAAACAATAAACTACATTACTAAAAACTATCCCGATATATTTACAATTGCCGATGCAAAGCGTGGCGATATTGGCAATACATCATCCATGTATGCAAAAGCGTTTTTGGAAACACTAAATTTTGATTCGATTACAGTTGCCCCATACATGGGCGAAGACAGCGTTTTACCATTTTTAGAATATCAAAATAAATGGGTAATATTACTTGCATTAACTTCAAATAAAGGAGCTTTCGATTTTCAAACCAACGAAATATTGCCTCATTTAGAAAAAGATAGAGGCGTGCGTTTGTTTGAAAAAGTACTGCATACTTCACAAAAATGGGGTACGCCCGATAATATCATGTATGTAGTAGGTGCAACTAAAGCCGAAATGCTCACTGATATAAGAAAAATTGTGCCTGATAGTTTTTTGTTGGTACCAGGTGTTGGCGCTCAAGGCGGAAGCTTAGATGATGTTGCAAAATACGGAATGAATAAGGAATGCGGCTTGCTTGTAAACTCATCACGAGGAATAATTTATGCAAGCAATGGTGCTGATTTTGCTACAGCTGCTCGCAAAGAAGCTCAACTATTGCAGAAGGAAATGGAACGTTTGTTGAATTTATATTTATGATTTGGGATTAAGGAGTTAGGATTTGGGATTAAGGATTAAGGATTAAGGATTAAGGATTAAGGAGTTAGGATTAAGGATTTGGGATTAAGGAGTTAGGATTTGGGATTAAGGATTAAGGATTAAGGATTAAGGATTAAGGATTAAGGAATTATTCATTATCAACTATCAATTAACAGTATGACTGAAGAGTTTTTGCATTACATCTGGAAATTCAAGTTGTTTAATCAGCTTGATTTAAAAACCACTTCAGGAGAAACAATTGAAATTATAAAGGCAGGTACTCACAATTTTGATTCGGGACCAGATTTTTTTAATGCACAATTAAAAATTGGAGAAACCTTGTGGGCTGGTAATGTAGAAATTCATATAGCTGCCAGCGATTGGGAAAAACACGCACATCAATACAATAAAGCTTACGATAATATTGTTTTGCATGTAGTATTTAATGCGGATAAAGCAATTAATAGAGCTTCGGGCGAATCAATTCCAACCTTAGAATTAAAAAATAGAATTCCTGAAAAAGTGTACGAAAATTATTTGTCTTTTAGCACAAGTAAAGATTGGATTCCTTGCGAAAAACAAATTACCGATACACCATCATTTGTTATCAATAGTACGTTAGATAAGCTTTTGTTAGAACGTTTGGAGCGTAAATCTATTTCTATAAACAATAGTTTAAACTTAAACAACAACAATTGGGAGGAAACTTTTTACCAACACTTAGCACGCAATTTTGGGTTTAAAGTAAATGCAGAACCTTTTGAATTACTTGCCAAATCATTACCATCGTTGGTTTTAGCTAAACATAAAAGTAGTTTATTGCAAATAGAAGCCTTGTTATTTGGGCAAGCTGGTTTTTTAAACCAACATTACAATGATGCTTATTTGCAAAATTTGCAAAATGAATATGTGTTTCTAAAGCATAAATTTAAATTAAATGCTATAGATGAACATTTATGGAAATTTTTGCGTTTACGTCCAGTTAATTTCCCAACTATACGCATTGCACAGTTTGCAAATTTAGTATTCAATTCAAGTCATTTGTTTTCAAAAATTATAGAAATAAATACATTCACTGAGTTGAAAAAACTCATGAATGTTGATGTTTCAGAATACTGGCAAACGCACTATATGTTTGATAAAGCATCAACAGCTAAAACAAAACATTTGGGTGAAGAAGCATTGAATAATATTATTATAAATACAGTAGTGCCATTTTTGTTTGTATATGGTAAACAAAAAGACAATGAAAAATATTGCGAACGTGCATTACAATTTTTAGAACAAACACCTGGTGAAAATAATTCAATAATTAAGAAGTGGGAAGTGTTGAAAATGCCTATTAAAACAGCATATTCAACTCAGGCATTGTTGCAATTAAAAAATGAATATTGTACTTCTAAAAAGTGTTTAAACTGTTCAGTTGGCAATTATTTATTGAAAAATTTGTAAATTACAACAGATTAAAAAAAATAAAAAAATGATAAAAAAAATACAAGCATGGTTTGAGGCACATGCCTTTGGGGTGTGCGAATGGTGGGGAAATAAATTAGGAATTGATTCCACTAAAATTCGTATGTATTTTATTTACCTTTCTTTTTTTACAATAGGTTCGCCTGTTATTATTTATTTTATGATGGCTTTTATATTGGAAAATAAAAGATATTTTAAGCCACAACGTAGTAAACGCAGAAGTGTTTGGGATCTTTAAATAGGGTTGATAATTTTTTAATTGTATAAATATAAAAAACTAAACTATTTTGTTCGCCTATCGTCATTTTTCTCAGCTATACATTTCTGTTTTTTTACTTATATTAATTGTTTGTATAGGTATTGGTGGCTTTATACTTATTGAGGATTATGATTTTTTAGAAGCCTTTTATATGACAACCATTACCGTTGCTACGGTTGGTTTTCAAGAAGTTCGTCCCTTAAGTGAGGCAGGCCGATTATTTACCTCATTTTTAATTATCACAAGTTTTGGTACATTTGCTTATACTGTAACATCAATATCTAAATATATTATTGATGGAGAATTTCGTCACTATTTTAAAAATTATAAACTTTTGACAGCGATAGATCAATTAAATAATCATGTGATTATATGTGGCTACGGTCGTAATGGCCGACAAGCAGCACATGTGTTAAAAAAACACAACACGCGTTTTGTTGTTGTTGAACAAAAAAAAGAAATAATTTCAACCATTAATCACCGATATTCAGAGTTGATTTTGGAAGGTGATGCAACACTTGATGAAACTTTATTAAAAGCAGGGATTAAAAAAGCAAAGGCATTGATAACCACTTTACCTATTGATGCCGATAATGTATTTATAGTACTTTCAGCTCGTGCATTAAATCCTCATCTTACAATTATTAGTCGTGCTTCGGAAGATAATTCCGATAAAAAATTAAAAATTGCAGGAGCTAATAATATTATTATGCCTGATAAATTAGGAGGAGCTCACATGGCATCATTGGTAATGAAACCAGATGTGATGGAGTTTGTTGATTTTATTACAGGGCAGGGGGGAGATAACATTCGCTTGGAAGAAATTACATTTGAAACCCTTTCAGCACAGTATCAAAATAAAACTATTCGTGATTTAGAAATTCGTAATAAATCGGGAGCAAATGTTATAGGTTTTAAAACAGCTAATGGTGATTATGTGATCAACCCTAGTGCTGATACCGTAATTATACAAGATGCCAAGCTTTTTGTGTTGGGAACAACAGAGCAAATAAATAAATTGAAAGAGCTATTTGTATAGGCTTTTTGCTAATAATTTTTCTATATTGATTATGAAAAAAATATTGATTACAGGCAGTAACGGATTATTGGGGCAAAAATTGGTGTATGCACTTTTAAAACGTAGTGATGTAAATATAATTGCAACATCAACAGGTAGTAACAGAATGCTTACTACCAGTGGTTATGTTTATCAATCGCTTGATATTACTGATAAAAGTAATGTTGAAGAAGTTTTTCTAAAATACCAGCCTGATGTTGTAATCAATACAGCCGCAATGACTAATGTTGATGCCTGCGAAAGTAAGCGAGATGAATGTTGGAATATCAATGTAACTGCGGTTCAACATATGGTTGACGTGATTACCGAAAAAAAATTAAACACACATTTTATTCACCTGTCTACTGATTTTATTTTTGATGGCACTAAGGGTTCGGAATATACTGAAACCGATATACCTAATGCCTTAAGCCATTATGCAGCTTCAAAGTTAGCAGCAGAAAATATATTACAAAAAAGCACCCTAAAATGGGCTATAGCTCGTACAATTATCGTTTATGGTATTGTTGACAATATGAGCCGTTCAAACATTGTACTGTGGGCAAAAGATGCACTTACAAAAGGGCAAAAAATAAATGTAGTAGATGATCAGTTTCGTTCACCAACACTTGCCGAGGATTTGGCCGATGGCTGTATTTTAATTGCTGATAAAGGTGCTACAGGCATTTATCATTTATCAGGTAAAGAAACCATGAGCATTTTACAATTGGTATATAAAGTTGCTGATTATTGGCATCTTGATAAATCATTAGTTAGTCCATCAAAATCGGCAAGCCTTAATCAACCAGCAAAACGCCCACCTTATACGGGTTTTGTTATTGAAAAAGCAAAGCGCGAATTAGGCTACAATCCTCATTCATTTATTGAGGGCTTGGCTATTTTGGATAAACAACTTTAAATGACTTGATTTTGATTATTGGTTTCATCTAAAAGTTTGATAATCAAATATTTGCTATTAGTATTCGACTCCGAAGGAGTCAAATATCAATAGAAATTACAATACCGTTATAAATACACGACCCTAAAAGGGTCGAATACAAAAGAGAAAACATAATAGATTGATTATTAGATGCTTGAGTTGTTTTGTAATCGAACTCAGGTTAAATATATTATATAACTTTGTTTCGGATAACGAAATAAGGCAACAGCTAAAAAGCCCTCAATTAATAAAATTGAGGGCTTTTTAATTATGCGTGTAAGCTATAAAAGTAAATTTACTTTTTATCCATTTCAAATAATACTGAGAAGTATACCATACGCCCAATGCGTGGTCCACCGTACACCTGAAATGCCATATTGTTTAGCAAGTTTGAAGCTCCCAATTTAAAAGTGCTGTGTATTTTAGGCACAAATTTACTTACTTGCACATCTACCATATCATAGCTAGGTACATATCCCGTAAACTGTGGCGACCCTTCAAACAAAAAGCCTTCTACCCAACGGTAGTTCACACTAAATCCTACATTGTTTAGTGGTTTGAATGAAGATGTAATTTCGCGTCCGCTTACACCAATATTAAATTTATGTCGTGGTGTGTTAAATGCAGGAATAATAGGGTCTTCCTCATCCATTTTGTTCAATACATTATAAGAGTAGTTACCGTTTATAGAAAAGAATTTTCTGAAATAATAAGTTAAGCCTAATGATGCCCCTTGGGAAGTTACTACATTATCGGAGTTAGAGGCAACACGATAAAAAGTGATGCCCGAAATATTATTATCCAAAGGAGCTGGTGCAAATAATACTTTACCTCCTAATTTATAACCAATAAAATCAGTATAATAGCTATAGTAGCAACTACCATCAAAAAACAAATTATCAAATAGGGTAGTACGGTAGCCAATTTCGGCCGATTTTACTTTTTCAGGTTTTACTGGGTCTAAATTAAAATACTCCAATACACTTCTTTGAGGTAAAGCAACACTGTAATATTCCTGAATTGATTCGATGGTTACTAATGAATCAAAACCATTTACGTTACCAATTAATATTGCACGTCCTACGTTGTAATACAAGTATTGGTCGGCAAGCGTTGGGTTACGCACAGCCGAAGAAAAAGAGAAACGTAAAATATTTTTTTTGTTGATGTTATACACCACAGATGCTGCAGGAGATACCACAAAATCAAAATTTTGATTTTTATCTACACGGGTAGTGAAGTTTAATTTAAACTTTTCGTCCATTATTTTTTTCTCGATACCTGCGTATACTCCAAACTCATGATTGGTAATTTGTACATTTCCTGTATCGCTAAATACGGTGCCGCTCGATTTTGGGGTGTATAAACGCCCGTTGCCTCCCACAGTGATGTCCATAAATTTAGGAGTAAATTTATACTCTCCATGTGCATGGTATAAGGCCGATCTATCAATTAATCGTGTTCCACCTTCTCCAAATGTTGCTTTTGAAGTAATTTCTTCAAATGCTTCATCAAATGCGGCAGTACCAGGTTCTAAACGGTTGTTATCAGCAAATCCTCTCGCATAAGAGTGCCATAGCTGCAATGAATCTATATAGGTATCCATAATGGCATCGGCTTGTGCATAATCGTAATAATAGTCTGGTGGTCCACCTTGTGTAGGGAAACCTGGCAAATCTTTTACATTTTTACTCATGCCACCTGGCGACCAGTTTGGAGTTGTATTGGGTACAGCTCCAGCCCAAAAATTGCGGTAATCGGTACTCCAAGTTGCATTGTTTTTCATTTTATCCTGCAATAAAAAGGCAGTAAATACCGCATCGTATGAGCGACCAGCATCTTCCTGAGTGTTATAAAAGCGAATAAAATATTTGTCTTTCTTTTGAAGTTCTATTCGGTTTTGGTAAAACAAAATATCGCGCAAGCTATATCTGTTATCACCTTGGTAAACTGTAGTACCCGTACCTAAGTTAAATGCATAAATCAACTCTACATCTGGTTTTAAACGATAGTGTACTGCTGCTGCTGCTTTTAGGTTTTTAGTATTGTAATCAACTAAATCTTTTTCTTCGTAACCGGTTCTATACCAGCGTTTTAGTCCAGGGTATTGAATTTGCTGCCCTTTACTGGTAGCATTGTTTTGCCCCGAAGTTAAGTTTTCATCACCATATCGGTTTACGGCATCATAACCTCCAGGGTTATTAACTCCATCGGCCGATTGGTAGGTAGCGTCTAAATTATCGGCTTCCCAATCGTTGGCACGCATATACGATAGGTTAAATTTAAAGCCCAATTTATCAACACCATCTTTGTTTTTTATTACTTCTGAATACCTTACTGCTGTTTCAAGCATGTTGCGCTCGCCTACTTTTACAAAGGCCGATACTCCAGGTTTTACAAATGGACTTTTAGTAGTCATACTTACCACACCATTAAATGCATTTGGCCCGTAATAAGCCGAACTTGCTCCAACAATAATTTCTACTTTTTGAACGTCTAATTCTGAAGCACCCAAAAAGTTACCCAATGAAAAGTTTAATCCAGGCGACTGATTATCAACGTTATCAATAATTTGTAACGAACGTACAGGCGATGTACTATTAAAACCACGTGTGTTTACTACTCTAAAACCAATACTTGCTGCAATAATATCAACCCCTTTCAATTGTCCTAACCCTTCGTAAAAGTTAGCTGCCGGAGTTTCTTTAATAGCTAGCACATCTAGCGCCTCAATGGTAAGTGGCGATTCTTTTTGTTTTTCGGTAATGCGGTCGCCAACAACTTCAACTTCTTTTAATAACGTTTCGTTTGGTTTTGCTTTTACAGCAATGGGTTTGTCTAATGAAGTTACATTTTGTTCGATGGTTAAATAACCAAGGTAGGATATAACCACTGTAAATGGAGGAGTAGCGGTAGTATTAAATTTAAAATTACCGTCAAAATCAGTTGTTCCACCTTCTGATGTCCCTTTTACTACAACAGTAGCTCCAAACAAGGGTTCGTTTGATTTAAAATCTTTAACCGAACCTGTTACCGATTGTTGCGCTATTGCCGAATGGCCTATAAGTAAAGATAAACCAATGAAAAGTGTTGATAAAAATAGAGTAGTTTTTTGTTTCATAATGTACGAAGTAAAATTGCTTATGGCATTAGTTATTAAAAAATACAGGTTAAATATAGGATATTTTTGTTAGATAGAATGAAGATTTTAGATACTTAGATGTTGGATATTTGATAAACGATTTCAGGCATAAATAC
>JBASCV010000234.1:0-13252 GCA_049651825.1 Bacteroidia bacterium | reverse complement strand
GGTTGGGGGTATAAAGGAAGCTATGAAAATAGCTGTCAAAATTCGTATGTTATAAATGCTGCATGGGGACGTGTTCACTCTCAGCTTTTTGTTACATTACAAAACAATCAATCAACTGCCGTTTTAGACTCAGGTGAAACAGGAACATTTAATTTTTTAGTAAGTAGCTTTGTTCAACAACAACCCTACCCTAGCGATGGAACAGCACATTGGAAAATTGTTTACACAATACCTCCCTGTCTTAGTGTTGTTGGAGGCCCTGCAATATATAGTTCAAATGGGGTCGATGTTTGGAATCCTTCATCGGTAACAAATTCCAACGATACCATAACCGCTATTTTTACAGGCTCTGTACCGCCATTTGACCTCAATCAAGCTCAAATAAAACTAAATTTAAAACTACTTTGTAATGGTTGTGCAGGAGGCGATGGTTTAGTAAAAATAAATCTCAGCTATATTCCCTCAACATCGTGTGGATGCGAAATAGCGCTTTCTTGTACCAACACTACATTAACAACACTTTGTTCAACCATTTTTGTGGTAATACCCGAACCTTCTGAATCGGAATGTTATGAAGGAATGATGCTTCGTAATTATTCTTTTAAACGCACAAACTATGGCTTACCCGATAATGAAGCAGGAGGAGGCAATGGGATACCAGATAATAGCGGGTCGTTAAATTTTTCACAAATAGCAACCGACAGAGTTATGTTTGGCGATACGATAGCCGAAAGTTTACACGGAAAAGTAAGAACCAGTATAACCAATCCAACATGGCAATATTGCTATGCTTCATCATCTATACAAAATGGAACACTTATTAATTTCATTAACGTTAAACTATTAATTTACAGAGCTGGTACTCTTTTTGCAACCTGCAATAACATTAACCCCACTATTGCAATATCAACTACAACAAAAACATTTTCGTATAATTTAAGTGCTGGTGTATTAGTAACAAATGGTTGCGTACCAAGTGGATTTGTTTACCAAAATGCCGATTCGCTTGTTTTTGTTGCCAACTACAAAGTTACAACCAATACAACTGGCCCAATTGTACAACTGATGAGTTTTAATGAATTTTATGTAAGTAGTGTTGCAACACCCTCATTACCTACCGATAAAAAACAGTGCCAGCTTGCTGTTGGACAAGCCTATGTTTTAGGATATAAATTTGAATCAAAAGAAGACACCTATTATACCATTAGCAACTGCGATACAGCTGTACTCACACAAAGCTACTATTTAAGCATTGGACCTTGTTGTAGTAATTATGATGGCGGAAATTTATTTCCATCTGAATACCGAAACTGGGCGCACATGAATACATTGTCGGTTAAAGTGCCTGCTGGCTACCACTTTGTTTCCGCAACTGTTGTTGAAAAACGAACAGCTGGAGTAGGTGTAAGTGTTACTAGTAACCCCATTTCAGTGCAACCAACAAACCCTGATTCCACAACACTTGTGTTTCCTGTAGAACAGATATATCAAGGATATGGAGGTTCATTACAACCGAGCGATGACGGATTTTCGGGCAAATTAGATGTTGTGATTGTACCAACATGTAATGTTACACCCGTTATTTCACAAGGTATAAAATACGATTGGACATTTTCTCCAACAATTAACATACAAGGAACAGGTAGCTTTCCAAGCCTTGTTAGCACAACATCGGATTACATTATTTATAACGCTCCATCTGTGTTTCTTCAAGCCACCCAATCATCGCTCAATGCACCCGATAGTATTGTTACATGGGATATTACAATTTCAAATCCATCAAACAATTCAAATGCAGGCAATGTTTGGATGAGTGCCCCACCTGTTTCAGGAATTAATATTATTGAAGTTTTTGATGTCGACAACAATGCTGTAGTTCCTCTTTCTGGAAATCTGTATCAACTGGGAACCTCCTTAGCAGCAACAGATAGAGCGTTTAAGGTAAAAGGAACGTACTCATCTTGCAACCAAGATAGCATTGTTTTATATGCAGGTTGGGACTGTGCGGGGGGATACCCTGTTGATGTTTCATCGTACCCTTGCACGCCTCAACAAATAACGCTAACCGCAACCCCCAACCTTCCTGCAATTGATTTGTTTTTAATTAACTCACCAACGCTTGCCTCCTTATGCGATACAAACACTTACATTATTGAAGGCATTAATTTTCAAGCCGGAACACTTTATAATCCTGTATTTAAAACCATATTACCCCCTGGAACACAGATTGTTTCAGGAAGCTCACAATTGCTTTATCCAAACAACACATCATTTGTAACAATACCCAATCCTACACTAGAAAGTGGAACCATATGGGCTTGGAATTTAGCTGAAATTAACTCTATTATTGATACCAATGGTTTGGTGGGTTTTGTCGATACCACCAAAAACTCATTTCAAATTAAATTTAAAGTTGTTACCAACTGCAACTATACTTCAGGCGATGCATTGCACTTCACCTTCAATGGTAATGCAGCTTGCGGACTAAACCAAAGTCGTGAAATTTTATCAAATCCATTATTTATAAATGGTGCAACACCATTGTATAGCACCAACATTAATTTAACAACCAATTTTATTTCACCATGTGCAAATACTTCGCTAATGCATGTAAGCATCACAAATAATGGCCCCGACCCAATTGGAGCGACTGATTCAATTACAATTGAATTGCCTATAGGAGTAAATTATGAAAATGCTTCATTTGTTGGTATACACAACAGCCCAACAAATACAACGCCTGTTCAAAGCCAAATAAACAATCAAAATGCTATAAAATGGAAGCTCCCTTCAGGAGTAGCTGCTGGCGACAGCATTGTTTTCGATTTCAATTATTTTGGATTACCACAAGAAAGCACATGTGGAATATCTTCGTTTATTGCAAAAACAATAAGCATTTCAAGCGTTGTGTGTACCGCTACAGGAAACCCATGCAACATTGGTGTTATAAATGGACAAGACACTTTACCTGTATTTACCTATAAAGGATATTTAACATTCAATACCCCAACAGCTTATGCAGAGCCGAATCCACCAGCAGATGAATTAGCCCATATCAGTTTTAATATTAATAATACCGGACAAAGTATTTTTTCAGAGCACAACACAATAATAAGCTATTATAATGATACGGATGGAAATGGAAGCCTGAGTAATGCTGATATTTTTATTACCTACGATACGTTAAACGCTTTAATTCCAAGCAATGGCAACTATCTATACAATAGTTCTATTGTTATTCCAGCGGGGAAAGCATGCAAACTTATTGCTGTGTTAGATACAGCAATAAGTTTTTGCTCGTGCGAACCTACTCAAATTGCTATTAATATACCTGCATTAAACATTAGTTCAGACACAGCCATTTGCTCGCAGCAAACAATAACAATTGGAACCGACTCAATTAATGGATATACATACAGCTGGAGCCCAACTACATATATTAGTTCTAGTACATCATCTTCAACCACATATACAGCAACATCCGTTTCATCAAATGCAGATACTAGTTATTATTATGTTACAACAAATCGCATGGAATGTATTTCAACAGACACAATACAAATAATCACAAGCCCTGCACCAACTATAAGTATTTCGGCAACAGACACTATTTGTTTTGGAGAATCGAACGGTATGGCTAGCCTAAATATAACAGGATATCAGAACCCTCCCTATACCATTGTTTGGGGCACCAACCCTATTCAACAAAATGATACAGCAATTGGGCTTAGTGCTGGAACATATGTGGTAACACTAACTGACAATAGCGGATGTGAAGTAAAAGACTCCATAATAATTTATCAAACAGCAAGCCCACTAACAGCAAACATAAGCAACCAAACTAATTTAACTTGTTATACAAATTGTACAGGAACAGCTACAGTCAATGGTAACGGAGGCGGAGGTAGTTACACATACGCGTGGAGTACACAACCTGAACAAAACACTGCAAATGCAACAAACCTATGCGAAGGCACATACACCATAACTGTAGCTGATATAAATGGTTGTAGTACTATTGATTCTGTTACTATATCTTCTCCACCGCAACTCATTGCATCTATAACACTTAACAATACAACTTGTAATAGCAACAACTCTGCAACCGCTTCAGCATCAGTCAATGGTGGAATTGCTCCCTATAATTTTTCGTGGAATACAGGGCAAACCACCGCCAACATTAGCAACCTAGGTTCTGGAACATACATTGTAACAATAACCGATTCGGCAAACTGCTCAACAAACGATACAGCTATTATTTTTCCTGCTGTTGCTATAAGCACATCAACAACAAGTAATAGTGTTTGCGAAGGCGACTCTAGTACTATAAGTACAACGGTTACCGGAGGAACACCGAACTATTCATTCGTTTGGAACACATCCGAAACATCTGAATCCATTACGGTTTCACCAACCAGCCCTACAACGTTTACGGTTATTGTAACTGATGGCAATCAATGTACAGACACAGCAGAGGTTATAATAAATGTAAGACCCCGACCAATTGTAGATTTTGAACCCGATAGTTCAGGATGCTCTCCCTTGTGCATTAGCTTCACTAATTTATCTACTATAAGTTCGGGCTCTAACCAACAATGGAATTGGAACTTTGGTGATGGAAACAATGCATTTGTCCAAAATCCATCGCATTGTTTCACAAACAACAACCCCAACAACAGCATAAATTACACTGTTTCACTAACTGTTACTTCAAACGAGGGATGTAGCGCTTCGCTCACAAAAAACAATTACATAACTGTATTTCCACAACCTATAGCCGATTTTAACTATACCCCAAGTTTACCAACAACACTCAACCCTATCGTTTCGTTCGAAAACACATCTGTTGGCTCAACAAGTTGGATGTGGAATTTTTTAAACAATAATGATACCGCAACATCTGTTTTAGAAAGTCCATATTATACCTGTAGCGACACTGGCACTGTTCTTATTCATCTTATTGCCACCAACACTTATTTATGCTCCGATACTATTGAAACAAGCATTATTGTAGGCCAAGATTGGGCCATCTATATTCCAAATGCGTTTAGCCCTGATGATAATGGAATAAACGATACTTTTTTTGCGAAAACCTATGGAATAAAAAAACTAGAAATGCTTATATTTGATAGGTGGGGAAATTTATTATTTGAAAGCACAGAACTTCAAAGCCATTGGGATGGAAAAGCAAACAAAGGAAATGATATTGCTCAAATGGATGTGTATGTTTATGTAATAAACGCTGTTGATATTTTTGATAAAAAACACAAATACAAAGGAACTGTAACACTTGTACGATAATGAAAAAACTACTTTTTTGTTTTTTTTATAGCCTATATTCTCTTATTGGCTTTGCCCAAGGCGAAGGAAACCATTGGTATTTTGGATTTAATGCAGGATTAGATTTTACAAGTGGCTCTCCTATTGCTGATTTAAACGGAGGATTAAGTACTTGGGAAGGTTGCTCTTCTGTATCCGACAGAAATGGAAATCTTTTGTTTTATACCGATGGAAGCTCGGTATATACAAGCAATCATACAATAATGCCAAACGGAACAGGCCTTTTAGGAAATTCATCATCCACACAATCAGCAGTTATAGTAAAAAAGCCAGGAACTGATACTCTTTATTACATATTTACAACTCCAGCTGTATCAACAGGCGGGCTATATTATTCCGAAGTAAACATGAACCTGAATGGAGGTTTGGGAGATATTGTGGTGTCAACTAAAAACACTAATCTTTTACCCATTGTTGGGGAAAGAGTAACGGCTACCAAACACAGCAATGGTGTGTACACATGGGTAATAACCAAACGAACAAACACCTCAGATTATTACGCATACCTTATTAACTGTCAAGGTATCCAAACCCCTATTGTTACAACAATAGGATTAAGTGCTGCAGGTTTAAATGCAGGTTCAACGGTAGTTTCACCAAATGGGAAAAAAGTTGCGAGTACTTTTTTTACAAATACTGTTGGTATCGAAATTTTAGATTTCGATAACAGTACAGGTATTCTTTCAAACGCAATTACCCAAACACTTCCTGGCACATATCCTTATGGGGCTTGTTTTTCGTCTAACAGTAATTTGTTTTATTATTCAGATATTGGCGGTGGAAATATTACACAATTAGACTTGACTGCTGGAGGAGGCTTATCTACAGCAGTTCTAGCGTCTTCTACAGTTATCGGCAATGTTCCTTATGTTGGAATTTCGAGCTTTAGATGTGGAGCATTACAGCTAGGGCCCGATTCAAAAATTTATGTAGCCGAAAATGGAATGTTTAATATATCTGTTATAAACAGCCCTAATACAGTTGGAATAGGCTCAAATTTTACAATTGATGCTATTAGTTTAAATGGCAAACAATGTGGCTTGGGTTTACCTGCTCTTTTTTTAAACTTTATTGATACCGCAGTTATAAATTATAATTCTGCTTGTTTAAATAGTCCTTCACTATTTAGTTTAAATGGCGATAGCACATCTATTGACTCTGTTTATTGGAGTTTTGGCGATCCTGGAAGTGGAATAAATAATAACTCCACTTTATTTTCCCCTTCACACACCTATTCGTCTGCAGGAAACTACACCATTCAGGTAATTCGTTATTTTCAATGCGGGTCGGATACAAATAGCATACAAATAAATGTTACCCCAAACAGTGTTTTAGCAACTATTACTGGTCCAGATAGTGTTTGTAGTGGTCAATCAATTCAATTAACTGGCTCTGGAGGTTTTTCTTATCAATGGCTAGGACCCAATGGTTTTTCTGACACGGCACAAACCATAAACCTTACAAACTATACACAAACGGCACAATACACATTAATAGCTAGCGATAATTCGGGTTGTAAAGACACAGCCTACTTAACACCAAACGCATACCCTTCACCCACGGCTATTGCTATGTCAAACAACCCGGTACCAGTTGGTGATAGTATCATTTTTATTACTGATACCATTGCAGGTATTAGTTGGAGTGGCCCCAATGGCTTTACTAGTTTACAACAAAATCCAATTATACCTAATGCACAACTCAGCAACGCGGGTACCTATCAACTAATAAAAACAAATAGCTATGGTTGTTCCGATACGGCTCAAGTACTTGTAAACGTTTATCAACCCGAAATTCCCGATAACACTATTGATGACGATAACGATGGACTTATTGATTGTGCCGACCCTGATTTAGCTACACTATCTCAATGTTATAAATGTGGGTATGATTCTATTGCATGGAAAGTTGTGGAACCTGAATTGGGTTTTAATAAAGGGATAGCTATTAAATATACCGGATTTGAACAGCATTTTATTGTTCCAACAGGAGTAACATCTATAAAAGTAAAAGCGTGGGGTGCTGGAGGCGGAGGAGGATACTCGAATATGTGCGATTTTGCAGCGGGAGCAGGAGGTTACTCAATTGACCAACTAACAACAGTTGCGGGAGAAACTTATATCGTTGTTACTGGCGAGGGAGGATGGGTAACACGGCATATTAATCAAACAGCAAGAGCTACTTTTGGAGGAGGAGGTAGCGGAAACTCTGAAGGAGCATCTGCCACAGCAGAAGTTGGCTCAGGTGGTGGATTAAGTGGATTGTTTATTAGCACAGCAAACCAAGCAAATGCAAGAGTAATTGCTGGCGGTGGCGGAGGCATTGGTGATGCTACCGGTTTTGATCCAACTTCAGGCGGAAACGGAAACAACCCTTTAGCTGGCGGGCATTTACCTTTAACAGGACAAAATGCAATAGTAAACTCTACTGGCTTTGGTGGTGGTGGTGGTGGTTATGTAGGTGGTATTTCAGGTATTGGACGATTTTCATGCAACATTCAACTTCCTGAAACTACAGCTGATGGAGGCGAAGGTGGCTCAGGTTTTGTATATACATCGAATGGTCAAATTAAATTTACACCAGAACTCAATATTTATCCACCAGATACTTCTGATATTCATTATATACCTGGTGTAGGCGTAGGTAAGGATTATAACATGGCAATTGGTGCTATTGGAGATATAAAAGCTGGTGGAGACGGATTAGTTGTTATACAGTGGTTTGAACCAATTGAAGATTTAACAATTAGCGCCTCCAAAACAAGTATTTGCAATGGTGATACATTAACACTAACCGCATCAGGAAATGCACTGTATGCATGGACACCAAGCGCAACACTTTCAAACGACACGGCAAAAATAGTTATTGCTAACCCAAACTCAACTACAACCTATGAAGTTATCTCCAATAAAAACAATTGCTTAGATACAGCGCAAATTGAAATTATTGTTAATCCTGTGCCTACAAGCAGCTTTGTATTTGACACGGTATGCTTTGGCGAAAACACTACATTTACAAACGCTTCAACCATTTCATCAGGAACTATCACAAATTTGCAATGGACTTTTGGAGATAATACTACACCAAACACAACAACAAACCCCACCTACTTGTATACTACTTGTGGCAACTTTAATGTGTTGTTAGCAGTAACAAGTGATAGTGGCTGCGTTGATTCAACCACACAAACAATAATTGTCAAGTGTTTACCAATTGTAAATGCAGGAATTGATGATACTGTTTGTTTTTCTGAAAGCACTGTATTACAAGCTACACCCAATGGAACAGGCTATTCGTTTAGTTGGAGTGCACCATCTAACAACAATTTCTCAATCATTTATAACCCATCTGTAAACCCAACAATAACTACATCATACACGGTAAACATGACCGATGCAAACGGGTGTAGCGATACGGACACGGTTATTATTTTTGCAGATACCGAAATAAACGTTTCACTCAGTACAACAAATATCACCTGCAATGGATTGTGTAATGGCGAAATTACAAGTACCATTACTGGTGGCAACGCGCCATATACATATAATTGGTCAAATAGTAGCATTCAAGCCAACAATGGTAATTTATGTGTTGGCTCTTACTCACTTACCGTTACCGACAGTTGGGGCTGTTTATCAGCATCGGTTGATACATCAATTACTGAACCTATATTATTAACCGCTACTATTGATACATCTATACATGCATCTTGCTTCAATGCATGTGATGGAACAGCATCTGTTATTGCTGCAGGAGGCACATCTACTGGTAGTTACACCTATTTATGGAATACCTCCCCTACCCAATCAAATACAATAGCAACAAACCTTTGCGCAGGCGAGTATATTATAACCATTACCGATAATAATTTATGTGAAGCAAAAGATACTGTTACAATAAACCAGCCCAACTTAATTACAATAAATGATTCAACAACACCTTCAAACTGTAATGATAGTACAGGAACTGCAACAGTGGTAGCATCTGGAGGAACACCCGGATACAGTTTTAGCTGGAGCGTTGGCAATTCTACAACAGCAACAATAAACAACCTTCCGGCAGGGCAATACACAGTAACCGTTGTTGATACAAACGGATGCACTCAATTACATCCAGTAACCATTAACAATGCAAATGGACCTATTGCTACCATAAACTCTACTAATACTAGCATTATGTCTGGAAGCACAGTATTATTAAGCGCTTCGGGAGTAGGCAACTACTTATGGACACCCACCACAACACTAAGTTGTGATACGTGTACCAACACTGAAGAAAAACCAAAAGAAACAACTACCTATTGCGTTTCTGTAACCGATACAAATGGTTGTGCCGATACGGCATGTATTACCATTGAAGTTGATTACCTATGTGATTTAAGTGTACCCAATGCTTTTTCGCCCAACAATGATGGACGCAACGACCTTTTTGTGATTAGTGGTTGGGAAAAATGTGTTACCGAATTTTCTATTCGTATTTATAACCGATGGGGAGAAAAAGTGTTTGAAACTGATGATTTAACAAAATCATGGGATGGTAAATACAAAACAGGAGAAGAAGCAATTGGTGGCAATCAAAAAATAAATAGTGCTGTTTTTGTTTATTACATACAAGCAACACTTATATCAGGCGAAAAGATTATTAAACAAGGAAACATTTCGGTTATTAGATAATTAAATTGAAAAACGCTTCAAAGGCCCTACAATCATTTTTCTATATCAATATCGTATTTATCCAACAGTCCGGAAAGGCCTAAAACAGAAAATTTAGCTTTTTTAATTCTGTTCATTTCTGGGTCAATCGTGTAATTGTAAGCGCTTCTAAAATCAGCTTTTTCAAGTATGGTGCGTTCAAAAATGGCATGCGCTAAGTTGCAATTATCAAACACCGAATTTGTTAAATCGGCCTCAGCAAAATCGGTTTCTTGTAAGTGGCAATTTTTAAAAACTGTTTTCTTTATTTTTGTTTTGTAAAACGAAGCGTGGTTAAGCATACAATTATCAAACGAAAAAGAAAGACCAAACTCATTGCAGGTATCAAACCGAAGCCCTAACAGTTTAGAATCTTTAAATTTAGCGTCAACAAAAGCTGTTTTATTGAGTTTTACTAAACTTAAATTACAATCATTGAAAGTACATTCAATAAATTTAAATCCCGAAAAATCACCATCAGCAAAGTTGCACCCGTTAAACGTACAGTTTTCGTATTCGGCTTTTGTTAGCGTTTGGTTTCTTTCAAAAATTTTGTTGTGTAGGTATGTTTCTTTCATGCCTTAATTAAACTTGTTTAAAACAAGGTGTTTTACTTTTTTTAACCCTGCTGGTGTATCACTTTCAAAAGTAGGTTTACTGTAATTACTTATCTAAAATATGCAGGTGATAACACCTGCATTGGCTAACATTGGCTCAATAGAACCAACTCTACTTTAGCCATTTTTTTCTTCACCTGTTAGTTTGTCCCAATTTCGTTTAATCCTACTTATTACTTATTCGACTTGTTATTTAATTGGAATATAAAAATCAACGATTGCCTTCTTTTCTGGATGTTCATTGAAATTGTTATAGTAAATTTCAAAGGACTCGCCCTCCGCTCTTTTATGCCCATTTTCGTCCATCCAAACATAAAGCCCTGTCCATGCCTTTTCGAAATCATCCAATATAATCTCAAACCTCCCAACAACATACTTTCCTGATGGAATTAAAGCGGATTCAAATTCACTCTCAACTTTATTCTCAATTTTTAAGCAAGCTCTAAATCTAGCTTTTTCTTCTTCAGTTACTTTAAGGCTATCATGATAAACCGTCATTAGTTTGGCTTCTTTGGTCATCAATCCATTTGGAATTGCCCAAACAATTAATTTCTGAAAGGCTGATGGTAACTCATGTGGCCCAATACACGTGATATAGATATAGTTTTGTTCGGGCAATTGTTTAACTTCAATGTTTGTATTCATCATAATCCAATTTTTAAGATTTTTAATGATGCAAACATATTCATCTATGTCAGGATATTGTTGTCCAATCTTGCTATTCAACTGTTTGATTTTAAAAAATTTATTAGAGTTTTGACTTTTAAATTCTGTTGGGCTGATTCCGTAATACTTTTTAAAAACTTTTGAATAGGAAGAGTTGTCACTAAATCCATACATATGTGATATTTCTGAAATACTTAACTCTTTGTGTATGATGTCCAAGACTGATTTTTCAATTCTCCGTCTAGTAATGTATTCATTTAGAGTTTCTTTAGTTAACAGTTTAAATATTCTATGGAAATGATAAGGTGAGAAAAAAGCTTCTTGAGAAACTACAGATAATGACAATTTTGATTCCAAATTTTCATCAATAAATTGAAACACCCTATCGAGTCGATTTCGATAATCTGATTGCATTTTATTTTCAGTGTTTGTCATTCTTAAATTGCCGATAACGGTTGGCAAGCAGGCGCAGTACAGATTTATTTGCACTTAACTGTCTTACCATACAAACTTAATTAAATATTACTGCACTTTATGGCAAGCGCCAACATAAATTTATTCCGCTGAAAAATCGTGCTTGCAACACAAGTATGTTGTTATTTTAAATTTTCACTAATGCAAGACAAGCTACGACACCAGCATTGGCTCACCCCTATTAACATGCGTATTTCTTTCACTTTTCATACTGGTAATGTCCAATTATTTTGAACTTAAACAAACAATCTTCTACAACTTGGCCACTACCAATGTTATGAACAATTAAATGCCTTTGCCCGTCTGCCGATTTCTTTTTCACTACTATTCCAATATGCGTAACCGAACCACCAAGATTCCAACATACAATGTCGCCTGGCAAATAGTCGTTTGAGTTGGTTGTAATAGGTTTGGTGGTTCCGTATCTTGAAAAAAAGGTCATTAAGTTGGGTACTCTCCTATGGTCAATATTTTTATCAGGCTTTGATAGACCCCAATTTTTGGGGTATTTCGAAAAGTTTGATTTCATGTCTTCATGAACCTCTTTTTGTAAATCAATTGAAAATTTTCTGTACGCTCTAATTACAACATCAGTACATACGCCTTTGTTTGTAGGAACATCACCATTGGGATAGTTCAGCTGAAAGTAGGTTGGGTCGTAACGAACAATTTGTTTGGTCAACGTTAAAGCGGAGTCAGCAAGTTTGTCGTAAAAACTGGATTGACCAAACGCAATTGAAATGGTTGAAATAAATACCAATATGTTGAACAAATTCTTTATCATACTGTTTTTAACCCTTGCATTTGCTACTTATACTGTGTGTTGGTAAGCAGAGCTTACCCATTACTTTTGTCACTAAGCCCATACACACCTTGCCAACCTTACAGCTTAGCGACTACGGGGCTTGTATCAGTTTCGGATAAACTTTATTACCTTTTTACTTCTTAATTCATTAACTCTTATAAAATACAGACCGCTATTAAGATTAGTTATGTTTATCTGATTTAATTTCTGATTTAATTTTCCTGAAGAAACAAGTTTGCCCGAATAATCAAAAATAAAAAACATCTGACCAATGTTTTCATTGCCAACTTCTAAATTTAGCAAATCGTTAGTGGGATTTGGATAAATTTCTATTCGATTCCCATTAATCTTGCTCATTTGGATGCCTACCGATGTTTCACATACCAAACACACATCAGATAAAATATTCGTACCAGAATACAAGCTCACAACATTAAAATTACCTGTTACTGTAAAATGACCTTGTCCGTCTTGCGTCATGATAAATCCACTTCCTGAGTATGAAGTTGGAGGATTTAAATTAGTGAAAATAGTATCTCCATCAATAGCCAATCCATTCAAGTAAATTACTGAAAAAGTCAAGGTGCGATTTGTACAATTTGAGGTGGAAATATTAATATCAATATCACCAATATACATTAATGAATCTCCTGTAATAA
>JBASCV010000233.1:0-2540 GCA_049651825.1 Bacteroidia bacterium | reverse complement strand
AGTTATTGTAGGTAGCTTGTGGTTTTTATTACTAATTATAACAGGAAATGCAGCTATTATAAAGGAATTTTTTATATATCAAGTACGATTGTTTAATACACAAGATGCTGGGCACGGTGGTCCTTTTTTTTACCATTGGATTGTGTTATTAATTGGTTGTTTCCCTTTGTCGATATTCGCAATAAGTGCCTTAAAAAGGAGTGGTTACGACACGCCTTTTCAAAAACATTTTAAACAATGGATGCACATTATGTTTTGGGTGGTGTTGATATTGTTCAGCATTGTAAAAACCAAAATTGTGCATTATTCATCGCTATGCTATTTTCCGCTTAGTTTTATGGGGGCTTATGCTGTTTATAAGCTAATGAATGAAGAGTTTCAGTGGAAAAAAATTACAGGTGTATTGCTTATCATAGTAGCATCAATTATTGGTATTGCCATTTCGGCATTACCATTAATAGATCGTTTTAAAACCGAAATTATTAACGCCAACCTTATAAAAGATGTATTTGCTGCAGAAAGTTTAAAAGCTCAGGTAAGTTGGACAGGGTGGGAGCCTGCAATAGGTTTTGCGTTCATTGTAGCCATCATTATTATGGTGATAATGCTTAATCGTAAAAAAATGATGCTAGGCTTGATAGGTATTTTTGCAATAAGTTTAATTACCATTAATACAACCATGGTATTAATTGTACCACGTATCGAACCATATTCGCAAGGTGCTGCAATTGAATTTTACCAATACCTACAAAATAAAAACTGCTATATAGAAACACTTGGTTTTAAAAGCTATGCGCATTTATTTTATTCTAAAAAACCACAACCAACTAACTTAGTAAACGATGAAATAGATTGGCTACTTAAAGGCAATATTGATAAACCTGCGTATTTTGTTTGTAAAATAAATCATGCAGATGAAATTCAGCAAAACTATCCACAATTAAAAGAAATTTACCGTAAAAATGGTTTTGTGTTTCTGATGAGGCCATTAAATTAAACTCAAATGTATTGCTGAATATCAAATAGTTAGCTTTTCAAAACCCAACCAAACTGTCTCATAATTAATATTATGTTAAATTAAATATTCTGAATTTAAAAACTCCTATTCATATTAAACCTACCACAAAATAGTTATATTGTTATAAAAAATTATTGCTTCACCTTTATTAACTTTTTCAAAAACAAAGTTTTTTGTTGATTCTTAATTTCTAAAAAATATACCCCCTTTTCAAGGGTTAAAAGCCCGTTTTCAAAACTCACAAGTTGCTCAATATTCGCATACATAATTGATTTAGTACAAATTTTTTGCCCCAATTGATTGTATACCGTAAATTCATAACTATTATTTTGCTCCATTTGCATCTTAATGGCAAAATATTCAGAAAATGGATTTGGAAAAATGCTTAATTCGTTCGTTATCATTTCATCCGTTCCAACCGAACTAAAATATTGTTCAATATTCAAATAATACAACTTTTGTCCTATCCCAGAGTTCAATTCATCAGTTATATAAAGTTCATTTTCAGATGCAAAGCAAATACCTTCCTTTTGCGAAAAATTTGTAAACTCCAACATTTTTACTTCTCCTCCAAAAAAATTTGAACCCACAAAATCCGAAAAAATCCAACATCTATTATAGGCCAATAATACCAATCGGTTTTGGTTTGCACTTATATCTGCCGCAGTTATTGAGTAAAATTGTTGTGGACCGCTGCCTGTATAAAAACTATCTACCAATTCGGCAACATACGTTCCAGGTGTTTTAGGCATACTATATAGGTTTGTGTAACCACTATAGGGGTCAGTTCTATCTTTCGAAAATATAAAAATAGAATCATTGTATACAATCATGGCCTCGGCATCAAAATTTTTAAGCGAATCGGCTGGCGGAAAGCTTATTTGATTGGCGTACGTATAATTAATTGTTTGAGCGCTTACAGTATCTCCTAAAATGCTTTGGGGCGCAGGAATGATGTATATTTTTAAATCTTGTCGGTTGTTATCATTATTACCAATATCGCCAATATAAAAATTACCAGCAGTATCTATTGCAACATCTTCCCAATCAATATTACTTGCATTTAAAATGGTCAACGTACGTAACAAGGCTCCTGTAGAATCAAAATTGTAAAGCTTTGTCTCTCCTGAACTATCGTTATGCGACCAAATGCTATTTTTATTAGTCGCTTCTATTCCTGATGATTCATCTAATACCGAAGGTAAATTTGCTTTTACTGTAAGCGTTACCGTTTGAGCATACGATGCGGTTATGTTAAAAAAAATAGCTAAAATGGCTAGTACTGCATAAAATTGTCGTTTCATTCTCTCTCTAGTTAATTAATTTTCAGTATTTTACGCACTTGGCAATAAAATTATTTTAAATTGAACGGTTAGAGCTGTATCAGCTCAAGCACAGTAGAAAACAAACGGGCAGAATAGTTAATTTTAAACAACTACAAAGCAAAAAAAAGCGATAATCATTTTAATGATTATCGCTTTTTTGATTTGTTTTTATTAAAGATAACCGAATGATATTAACC
>JBASCV010000232.1:0-5892 GCA_049651825.1 Bacteroidia bacterium | reverse complement strand
ATACATTGGAGCAAATGGCGGAAGCTTTGATGCTGGCATTGCAAGTGGCGAAACATTTAGTAGTACTAGTTTTGCAATGGAAGACATCAATGCTGGCTTTTTATACTATTATGCAAAAGAAAGCTCTCGATTAAATCCGTTTGTTGGGTTTTCGGTATTTCACCTTACACAACCTACAGAGTCATTCTTTGGAGCAACCAATACCTTGGCAAGCAGACAGTATTTTCATGGAGGTGTAAAAATAAATGTAAACGAAAAAGTACAGTTATTGCCAAAATTTTTATACATGAAACAAAACAACGCTTCGTCTACAACAGCTTCATTATTAATGCATTACTACTTAAAAGGAACGGAAACGTATTTAGTTTTCGGACCAACATACCGTAGTAACGATGCTGCTATACTTGAATTTGGGTTGAAAAAAGGCAACTACATGGCCAGGGTGAGTTACGATGTAAACACATCTGCATTAAAAGCTACAACTTCTTCTCGTGGAGGGTTTGAAGTTTCATTAACATACACAGCTCGCAAAAGCAAACCAAATCCTTTGGCTAATTGCCCAAGGTTGTAAGTTGAATACCGAACAAGTAAAAAGAAGCTAAAAGTTGAGAAAAATAGAATTAAAATATAATATGAAACCGATTGCCGCACTTGTAATGTTGTTTGCGTTTTATACTGCTTCATTTGGTCAAACCAAAAAAGAGTGGTTAAAATATGCAGACATCGCATTTAAAAACGGAGATTATAAAAATGCGGTTGTTTATTATACAAAAGTACTTGATAAAAAAACACCAACAGATATTACTCATCCATACGAGGCTCGCCCTTATAGTGGAGTAAAAAAACAAGATACAACTGCAGGTTTTAAGCTATTCAAAATTAACCTAACTAGCTCAAAAACAGACAGCGCTGCAGCAAAAAACGATACCACAAAAGTATTAGAAGTGGCAAGTACAACGGATCAATACGTTGTTCACCAAATAGCTGAATCATATCGCTTAAATCACGATTACCAAAATGCTGAATTGTGGTATAAACAATCCGTAAAAAATAACTTATCAATTTATCCATACGAAACGTATTGGTTAGGCGATGCTTTTATGAAAAATAAAAACTATGCTGCTGCAAATCTTCAGTTTGAAGCAGCGCTAGCAAAAGCAACTGAAACCAAAAACGAAACAATGATAACCCTTGCAAAACAAAAAATTGCTGGTTGTTACATGGGAGTTGATGCAAATGCAGTACAAAAAGGTGTGCTTGTTACCGAATTGGATAGTTTATACAATACTGGTACATGTAGCTTTGCGCTTAAATATTACGGAGACGAAACTACCCTGCAGTTTAGCGCAGCAAGAGAGGGCAATGTGGTTGCTGACCCTAAAAAACAAAATGCAAAATTTTCGACCGACATTTACAAGATAAGCAAAACAGAAACAGGCTCAATGCTTAGTAAAATAGAAGGGCCAATAAACACCAATCAAAACGAAGGTGCCGGATTTTTAGCGTCCGACAATAGCAGATTTTTCTTTACCAGATGGTCGCAAACAAACAAAAATGAATGCGCAATTTACTTCTCACGCTTATTTAATGGAGAGTGGTTGATTGCTCAAAAAATGAACGATAAAGTAAATTTGGATGGCTATAGAAGCACCGATCCAATCATTAGTGCCGATGGAAGCATTCTTTACTATTCTTCAAATCGCCCTGGCGGATTTGGTAAAATGGATTTATGGTTCGAATACATTGACGAAGATGGTAGAACTTACGGAGAACCAATAAATATGGGTCCTCTATTCAACACACCAGAAGATGAAGTGAGTCCGTTTTTCCACGAAGGAACTTCTACATTGTATTTTAGCTCTGATGGCCATGCTGGTTTTGGAGGTTTAGATGTGTTTAAAGCATCGTTAAACAAAGATGATTCGGTTTGGACAGCACCACGAAATTTAGGAATGCCTATAAACTCAAGTAAAGATGATACTTACTTTGTATTAGATGCTAGTCAACAAAACGGTTTTGTTAGTTCTGATAGAAAAGAGTGCGAATCATGTACTGGTGGCGCTTGTAACAAACTTTATTCGATTACTAAAGAAAAAAATGTGTTTGACGTAAAAGGTGTTGTTTACAATGCCGAAACTAACGCACCAGAACCAAACGCAACAATTACATTTAAAGATATACGTAGCGATTGGGATCCATTTGTGATCACAACAGATTCGTCTGGAGCTTACTTTTATGAGCTAAAAGATGGTGTTGAGTTATACATGAAAGCTCAAAAACCAAACTTTTTAGGCGATGCAGGAACCGTAATTACATTAGGCTTAACAGAATCTAAACACTTTGAAAGAGATTTCTTTATTTCTCCTATTGCTTCTGGTAACATTAGTTTCCCGAACATTGAGTTTGATTTTGAAACCGTTATTTTACGTCAAACCGCCATGAAAGCATTAAACAGTATGGCTGAAATTTTAAAATTAAATAACGATTTTAAAATATCGATAGAGTCGCATACCGATATTTCGGAACGCGGATTAGACAAAAATAACATACAGCTATCAGAACAACGTTCAAAAGCTTGTTTCGACTATCTTGTGTCGTTAGGAATTGCTCCAGAACGAATGGTTACCAAAGGATTTGGAGATACCCGATTAATTACTCCGAATCCAAAAACGGAAGAAGATCACCAACGTAATCGCAGAACAACATTTAGCTTAATTAAATAAGTAAGCACATTTTATTAGCTTTTTGTTTTATTTTCACAAACATTACCCATTATTTTTATGATTTCTATTTATACCGATGGTTCATCTCGTGGCAACCCTGGACCAGGAGGTTATGGCGTAGTGATGCTTTATGGCAATTTGCGAAAAGAACTTTCGGAAGGATTCAGATTAACAACCAACAACCGCATGGAGCTACTAAGTGTTATTGTAGCTTTAGAAACCTTAAAAAAAGAAGCATCAGAGGTTACCATTTATTCCGATTCAAAATATGTAGTGGATGCTGTTGAACAAAAATGGGTGTTTGGTTGGGAAAAAAAGAATTTTAAAGACAAAAAAAACGAAGACCTTTGGAAACGCTTTTTAGCGATATACAGAAAACACAATGTGAAATTTGTATGGGTAAAAGGTCATCATACCAACAAAGAAAATAACCGTTGCGATGAGCTTGCTGTTGCCGCTGCAACAGGTAAAGAACTGAATGTTGATAGCGGGTATGAGCTGATTAATCAATAAAAAGTGCCCAGGTCTAATGGCAGGGTTTAATTGTTATATGACATTTTAAATTGCAACCAAAATAATTAAAGAGTTAAGAACAACAGAAAATGAAACAAAAAAAATTTATCTTTTTCGTATTCACGGCAATCATTTTACTTACTGCTTTTACTAGTTGTTATCGAGTGCAGCCCGACCCAGGAGAAGAAAGTGTGTTAGTTTACAAACCTTATATTTTCGGACACGGGGGTGTTGACCCAACCCCTGTTTCAACTGGTGCTCAGTGGTGTGTTTTTACGACAGACCATAAAGAGTTTCCAATAACTCCAATAACTATCACAGAGGAGTTTACCAACATGATACCATCAGACAATACCCCTGTTTCCTTTAGTGCTTATTTAAAATGTCAAATAAGAAAAGGCGAGACTCCAACATTGTATCAAGACTTTGGAGCAGAATGGTACACTCATAATTTGCAAGCCACTTTCAGAACAATGGTAAGAGACAAAGCAAGTGCATTTAAAATGTTTGACCTTGCAGGCAAAAGAGAAATTTCATCATTGCTTGAGAAAGACATTTATAAAGACATTTCAGAGTATGCAAAAAAAATAAAATTACCGGTTGACATAATGCAAGTTTCAATTGGAGCAGTAACACCACCTGAACAAGTTTTGACAGAAACTAAAAACACAGCGGCACAAAATCAAAGCATATTGACACAAAAAGCTAGAGCAGACGCTGAACTTTCCAGAAAACAAGCGGAAATAAATAAGGCTATTGCAGATATGGCATACCAAAATCAAATGAAAATGACCATATCAGAATATCTTCATTTAAGACAACTTGAAATTGAAAAAGAAAAAGTTGAGTTGATTAAAGACAACAAAAATGTTTCAATCATATTCGGTGGACTTCAACCGACATATCCTGTTGTTAAATAATGCTAATATAGAAATACCCGCCTTAGGGTTGTACACTAAGCAAACAATCAACAAAACACCCATAAAAGCTTAAAAGTAGGCAATAATGGCATTTTTTTGTACCTTCGCAATACTCAGTAGCAAACGTTATGAATAAAGCATTTAAAATTCTTGAAATAATTTGGTTGGTAATGGGCTTTATTGGCCTTGCAATGTTTATTTATGCAATGATTATGGGCGACCGTACAGGAGCCATTTATTTCTTAGTGTTTTTCATTGTTTGTGGGCTTATGTATAGCGTTAGGCGCAAACAACGCATTCGATTCAATCAAAGCAAAGACGCAAACGCAAGCGAGGTGGCAAAAAAATAAATAAGCAATATCCATCAAAAATAAATAAGTAATCAATTTAAACGTGCATCCTTCTCTTATCATTTTTATTGCAATGTTGGCTTCGGCATTTTTTTCGGGGCTCGAAATTGCGTTCATTACATCTAATAAATTGCGTATTGAGCTCGAAAATAAACAAGGAAATTTTTCGGCACGCATTTTATCACATTTCAACAAAAACCCTTCACGCTATTTAGGTACAATGCTATTGGGCAATAACATTGCCTTGGTTATTTTTGGTATGTATATGGATGAAGAGTTGAATCCACTGATTGGCGAATTTATTTCTTCTAAAATATTGATTTTACTGATATCAACGTTTTTATCGACCATGCTTATATTGGTAATGGCCGAATATTTGCCAAAAAATCTTTTCCGTATCAACCCTAATAAAACCCTTAGTTTATTTGCCTTTCCGCTATCTATTGTTTATGGTGTATTATTACCCATTGTTGTGTTTACAACAGGTTTGTCAGAATTTATATTGAAACGTGTATTTAGAGTAAAAATTAAAAACGAGAAAAACGTTTTTACAATGGTTGACCTTGATAACTATGTGCGTGAAAGCACATCGTCAAATGAAAAAAAGGCTGAAAAAGACCATGAAATTCAAATATTTAAAAATGCACTCGACTTTTCGAGCGTAAAAGCACGCGAATGCATGGTGCACCGTACCGAAATTGTTGCTATTGAAGTAAACGAAAGTATTGAAACACTTAAAAACAAATTCATTCAAACCCGTTTATCAAAAATACTTATCTATTCGGGCAACATTGATAATATTATTGGTTACGTGTATTCGAAAGAACTATTTAACAACCCCAAAACCATACGTGAAATACTACTTCCGGTGAGTATTGTCCCCGAATCAATGGCGGCAAGCGAAGTGCTTACCGTATTTATTCAACAACACAAAAGCATTGCCATTGTTGTTGACGAATTTGGAGGAACATCGGGCATACTTACCATGGAGGATATTATTGAAGAAATATTTGGTGAAATTGAAGACGAACACGACAAAGAAGAGATGGTAGAAAAAGAAATAAGTGAAGACGAATACGTTTTTTCTGGACGATTGGAAACCGATTATATAAATGATAAGTATAGCTTAAAACTACCCGTTGTTGAAGGGGTTGAAACCCTTGGCGGACTCATTATGTATTACCACGAAAGTATTCCTAAACACAAAGAAGAAATACGCATCGAAAATTTTTTATTTACCATACTTGCCGTTTCTAAAACCCGTATTGAACAAGTAAATTTAAAAGTGCTAAAAGAAGAGCATTAATCCTTTTAGAATATCGCCTGTTGCTCTCGTTAGGCATTATTTTAGCTGTGTACAAAAACAAATCCTGCTTATAAATAACA
>JBASCV010000231.1:0-3845 GCA_049651825.1 Bacteroidia bacterium | reverse complement strand
GATGTTTTTTGCGAAGGTACTAGAAAGAAAAACTTTAATAAAACAAAAAACAGCCTAACTGTAGGAGTCTGAAAGCTAAAAAACAGATAAAAATCTAAAAATCAAACAATTACACAACTAAAACGAGTACTAAATTGACGCAGTATTACATACGCTCGGGCACGGCTATTCCTAATAAAGCCATTGAATCTTTTATTGCTTGTCCTACGTTACGAGCCAAATAAAGTCGGAAATAAGCAATTTCATTTGATTCTTTCAAAATATTGGTATCATGATAATACTGACTGAACTCTTTAGCCAAATCGTATACATAATTAGCAATTAATGCCGGACTATATTCAGTTGCAGCCTGTTGAAGTGTTGCATTAAAATTATACAACTTCATAATTAGTTCTTTCTCTTTAGCGAGCAATTGCTTAGGTGCAACAACAACGGTATTTTCATCAAAGTTTAACGTATCTTTTGCTTTACGCAATAAAGCTTGTACACGCACATAATTAAACTGTATAAACGGGCCTGTATTTCCATTAAAATCAATCGATTCAGCAGGATTAAATAACATTTTTTTCTTTGGATCAACCTTTAGCATAAAATACTTAAGAGCTCCCAAACCTATTGTTTTATACAAATTATTGGCATCTTCCTCACTTAACCCATCGGCCTTTCCAAGTTCTTTAGATGTAGCTGCTGCAGTAGCAATCATTTCTGCCATTAAATCATCTGCGTCAACTACGGTACCTTCACGCGATTTCATTTTACCTTCAGGCAATTCAACCATACCATAAGATAGATGATACAATCCATCGGCCCATTTATAATCCAATTTTTTAAGAATCAAAAACAAGACTTTAAAGTGGTAATCTTGCTCATTTGCAACAGTATAAACCAACTTATCAAACGGAGATTCCTCAGCACGCTGTATTGCTGTACCCAAATCTTGAGTCATGTATACCGAAGTACCATCGGCACGTAACAAAGTTTTTTCGTCTAAACCATCAGCAGTTAAATCAATGTACACTGAGTTGTCGGGTCTGCGTTTAAACACTCCTTTTGCTAATCCATCGTCAATGGTTGTTTTGCCAAGTAAATACGTTTTGCTTTCATAATATACTTTATCAAAATCAACGCCTAACATTTTATAAGTACTTTCAAACCCTTTATATACCCAACCATTCATTGTTTGCCACAATGTTTTTACAGTTTCATCTCCCGCTTCCCATTTAAAAAGCATTTGTTGCGCCTCTTGCATCAACTCGGCTTGCTTTTCTGCTTCTTCTTTGGTTTTTCCTTGCAGAACTAATGCTTCAACCTGCTTTTTATAATATTTATCAAACTCTACGTAATACTTGCCGACCAAATGATCGCCCTTAATGCCTGTTGATTCAGGTGTTTCACCATTTCCCCACTTTTGCCAAGCTAACATTGATTTACAAATGTGAATACCTCTATCATTCACTAAATTAACTTTCACAACTTTATTACCGGCAGCTTTTAATAGTTGTGCTACAGAATAACCCAACAAATTGTTTCGGATATGACCAAGATGTAACGGTTTATTTGTATTTGGTGATGAATATTCAACCATTACGGTTGGCGCGTTAGCAGGCGCATCTAGCGAATATAAAGATTTTCCGTTTATTGAATTTAAATAGTTAACCCAAAAAGAATCGCTTATAACAATATTTAAAAACCCTTTAATTACATTAAAACTAGCAACCTCAGGTACATTAGTTTTTAAATAATTACCAATTTCGGTGGCTGTATCTTCAGGTTTTTTCTTGGAAATTTTTAAAAAATTAAACACCACTAAAGTGATATCCCCTTCAAAATCAGGGTTGGTTTGCTCAAGTGTAACCTTCTCAATATCAGTAGCATAAAGACTTCTAATGGCTTCTTTTATTTTATCTGAAATTTTTTTCTCAATATTCATAAGTACAATGGCTGTATAAAACAAAGTGTAAAAGTAACAAAGATTTTACTAGCTATAAGAAAAACATCGCTTTAAGTTTACCATATACTTGTAATTATTTAAAGTTGATATTAATCATTAAAATAAGACTTAAACTTGAATATATTAATTGTAAATTTGCAACACTTTAATTAACCACAACAAAAACGAACTATGAAAAAAATATTTGGAACCCTTATTATCGTTGGAATTTTAGCCTCTTGTTCTGTTGATAAGCGCTTATACAGACCTGGTTATAATGTAAACTGGAATAAATCAACAGCAAATGTAGAAACAAACAAAAAAGCAACTACCACCACTGTTGCAACAAACGAATTAATTAAACACTCAGCAACTGAAACATACTCAGAAGAAACACTTACAGCTTCTAACAATAACCTATTTGTGCCTGTTTCTAAACCTAAAAATATACTTTTGGAAGCCACAAAAAACACTGGAGTTGTTGAGTTAAGTGCAAGTAATTCAATGCTTAAAAACAGTGATATAAAAACACAACATTCAACAAAAGAGTTAAAAAAAGCATTCATTAAAGAATATAAAAACGTTACCAAAACAACAAAGTCAAAAATTGACGACACATTATTGTACCTACTATTAATTCTTTTAGTGCCTTTTGGAACAACAATCTCAATGTATCTTTATGAAGGAAGTCAATGGACGAGTAGAGTTACCACAAACTTAATATTAACATTGTTATGTGGTATTCCGGGGATAATACATGCACTTGTTGTGATTTTTGGAAAAAAATAAAAAAAATATAATTAATATCCTGAAAAAGGTATTGTCGGTAACTCTACTGACAGTACCTTTTTTATTGCTTTTGCTCCCATCAAGCTATTTTGATGAAGGGAAAAGCTACTGTTTATCAGTAGTTTTTTTCGACCTAAAATGTATCGGCTGTGGTTTAACAAGGGCTGTTATGCATCTCATTCATTTTGAATTTGAAAAAGCATGGCAATACAATCCTTTAAGTTTTATAGTTGTTCCGTTCGGAATTTTATTTTGGTTACACCTGTTGGGCAAAATAATCAATAAACCTATTTTTACTTTTTTTGATAAACTTTACTAAGCGCCTGTTTAAATTTTAAGATGAAATTTGATATGCATGCGCAAACAATATATTCTTTAAATTTGCGTTCGTCATAACACATCAACCAAGCTTAAAAACAACAATTAATATATCATCATTAGGTAATATGTTGTCAATAAAAAAAATAATATCCCTAGCATTGCTATCAGCAACATTATTTTATGCTGGTTGCAAAAAAGATGATGACAATGGAGTACCTATTACAGCCGTTGATATATACTTATATACCAATAACCCTAGTTTTTCAAACCTAAATGCAGTAGGTGGTTGGACATATATAACAGGCGGAGTTAGAGGCATACTTGTTTATCGGAAATCCAATACAGAATTTGCTGCCTATGATAGAAATTGCACGTACCAATCAAGCGAACCTTGTGCTACAGTATCTGTGGATGGTACAGGCATTTTAGCAGTTGATACGTGTTGCAATTCTAAATTTTCAATTTATGATGGTTCCATCACCCAAGGCCCTGCCTCTGTTCCATTAAAAGCCTACAATAATACATTTGATGGTAATGTATTGCACATTTACAATTAAAAGCAATTTCTCCTTTATTTTTAGAGAAAACAATCCCTTCTCTCATTATATAAAACCCAGTAGGAGCGATATCAATATCATTAAGTTCAGCAAATAAAAGAAAAAAGCCATCCCATTGTCATCGATTTCTATGTCTTATGCAAATGTATATTGATAATTTTTTACAAACAATCTATTTTGTTTAACACATGCGAATACCCTGTGAATCAACTTGTTTCTGACAGCATTTAATACACTCATTTTGTTTT
>JBASCV010000230.1:0-8738 GCA_049651825.1 Bacteroidia bacterium | reverse complement strand
TTATAGGAACAATAGATAACACACCTCTAAATTTTAGAGTAAATAATCAACGCGCAGGTAGAATAGATGCAAACCGTTCAAATGCTTATTATGGTTATCAAACAGGTAACTTAACAGGAACAGGAACTGATAATACCGCAATGGGGAGCTATGCATTTGTTTCAAACACCACTGGAGGGGCTAATGTAGCGCAAGGAAATTATGCCTTAAATGCAAATACAACAGGTGTGCGCAATACCGCAGTAGGGTTTTATGCGATGGCAGCCAATACCGATGGACAAGAAAATACAGCCGTAGGGATGTACACACTTACGGGCAATACAAGTGGCTCTTTAAATACTGCATTAGGAAACGAGGTACTTTCAGGAAATAATACAGGTACATCCAATACGGGTGTAGGTTATTACGCTTTACATGATAATGCAACAGGTAATAACAACACTGCAATTGGACATGGCGCAGGCTATACCATTACAGGTAGCAACAATACATTTGTTGGGTATTTTGCAACACCAGCAGGCAGTAGCTCACTTACCAATGCTACTGCCATTGGAGCAGGTGCACAAGTGAGTGCAAGCAATAGCCTTGTATTGGGTAGCGGAGCTAATGTAGGTATAGGTGTTTCGGCACCTTTACATAAATTAGATGTAAACGGAACATTTAATGTAAACGGGGTAACGACTTGTACTTCAGGTTCGTGGGCGAGTTCCGACCAACTATTTAAAACAAACATTACCCCAATAAGCAATGCTTTAAATATTATTAACCAATTGCAACCTCACTCCTTTTATTTTGACACCGCAAATACCTATGGTTTAAACTTTAGCAGTCAAAAACAATATGGCTTAATAGCCCAAGAAGTACAACAGTTATTACCTGAATTGATATCAACAACCCATAAAGGTGCCGTATATGATACGGCAGGAGTAGTAATAACACCAGCAGTTGATTATTTAACACTAAACTACACTGCTTTTATTGCTATTTTGATGAAGGGCGTGCAAGAGCAAGAACAAAAAATAAATACGCTAACTACTAAAACCGATAACCAAGACGCACTTATTAATTCATTGCAACAACAAATAAATACACTATCCAACCAAATACAACAATTACAGGGGCAGTAGCACCCCTCCCTAGCCCTCCCCACAGGGGAGGGGACAATGTTTTGGATGAATGATTTATTGACGATACGATACACTACGGATAAAATGAAAAATAAAAAACATATAATTCTCTCACTATTAACAAGCATTGTGCTATTATTCCCTCCCCTGTGGGGAGGGCTAGGGAGGGGTGAGTTATTAGCCCAAGTTTCCACCACGGGTTATATAGTAAAAGGAGGACCTGATACAGGCTCTTTCACAGGTGGTGTTTTTATGGCCTTAGGCTCAAAAATAAATTATGGAATAAATGAGCAAAGAGTTTTAGTAGATGCAAAACCTGGGATTATAGAACAGGCATGGAATGATGTAATAGGCGTCAATCAAAGTCCTACAAGTCTTACAAAAACATCTGTTGATGGTTGGGGGAATGCAGGTGCTGTATCTAATAATACACTAGATACTTTAGAGAATGGCTGGTTGCAGTATACAGTTAATAGTACATCCGATATATTAGGATTTGGCTTATCAACAAACAATACCGATGCACACTACAATAGCATTAACTATGCAGTAATGATAAATGCGGGGCAATTATCTATTTACAACAATGGGCAATTGATAGGTAATTACGGAGCAGTAACGCTAAACGATTCTATACGCATTAGTCGAATTGGTAATATTTTACTTTTTACAAAAAACAATCAGGAGCTACACAACCAAGCGCTAGATGCCAAACAGCCACTAATGGCTGATGTTGCTATTTATACACAAGGGACAATAGTACAATTGAAATCTTCATTTGCAGAAAATATTAGTAAATGTGATTTAGCTATTTCATTCATAAATACAAATTCCTCGATATATAACAATACATCTGAAAACGAAATATGGTTTAAGTTTATTGCGGATTCTACAACAATAATAATACGACAAATAAGTGATTCATTATCCTTAAGCTATATTCAGCGAATGGAATTATACTCTGGAAATTGTACTAATCTTCAATTGATAGACACAACAGAAAGCATTTCAAATTCAGCTAATATTTTAACACTAATTGCAACCGATTTAACCATTGGAAATGATTATTTTATAAAAGTATTAAAATCAGGATTAACCAATGCTATTTTTAATCTAGAATTAAACTCCATCTTTCAACAAACGGCTTGTAATTCTCCTTGTGTAACGCAAGCGATTAGTCAAAGCTGTGATTTAGTTTGTAATGGAAATTTCGAGTACTATACTTCATTACCATCGGGGCTTGGTAACAATACCGGTTACGACCCAATAGGTGGAATTTGTTCTTGGCAAAATGGTTCTTTACATGGCACCTCCGACTATTACAATCAGAACACAACTGCAGTCGATGTTGATGTTCCAACTAACTACAGTGGCATTCAAACATCTTTGAGTTCGGGTAATGCTAAAGGTTATGTAGGTATTCTTTCTTGGTCAAGCTCTTCAGTATGGGGTGATAACTATCACGAATACATTAGTCAAAAATTGATTTCTCCATTGTTAGCAGGACACACCTATAGAGCAACAATGTGGGTAAGTTTGGCCGATAAAAGTGATGCCGCAACAGATAATTTGGGTATGTATTTTACTAATTCATCAACTTACTTAACTTCATTAGGAGGTTATGGAATTATCTACCCTGCAAACTCTCAAATTGTAACATCTACTTCTGGAACCTATTTAAATGATATTACGCAATGGAAAAAAATAACAGGAACAATTATTGGCTCTGGAGAAGAGTGGATAACAATAGGCAATTTCAATAATAATATTCAATATGTTAATAATTCGACTTCTGTTCCTGGTAGAGGAGCATATTATTATATTGATGAGGTGTCTGTTATTGAAGAAGATCCTAATTTTAATGTTACACAAGGAACACCAATGTGCCAAGGACAAATGCAGACACTCACAGCTTCAGGTGCTGTATCGTATTTATGGATGCCTGGAGGTGCTACAACCAGCTCAATAACCGTATCACCAACAACTAATACCACTTATACTGTTATTGGCACAGACTCTTATGGATGTGAACGAACACTGACAACAACAATCGAAGTATATCCAACACCACTATTAAATATAGCATCTCAATCAATTTGTCCTGGCGAATCAGTACAACTCTATGCATATATTCCTAATGTTGTTGCATCTTATACATGGACACCAGGGGCTTTACCCAATTTAGCTTTTGTATCGCCTACTACAACAACTACTTATACTGTAACCGAAAGTTTGCATGGTTGCACAAATACCCAAACCGTTACAGTAAAACCATTACCAGCGGTAAATGCATCACCTATTAGTGCTACTATCTGTGCGGGAAATAGTATTGCTTTAAATGCGAGCGGTGCGACTTATTACAATTGGGCACCAGGAAGTAGCGGGTTAAGTAACTATATTATTCCGAATCCAATAGCTAGTCCTGTCTCTACTACCACCTACACAGTAACTGGTATTTCTGCTCTTACTAATTGTAGAAATACTGCAACAGTCACAATAACAGTGGAACAATCACCAATCGTAAACGCCATATCAAATATTTCTGTCTCGGGTTGCAGTATTCTTGTCCCAGCAACACTGTTTTCAAGTACGACAAGTGGTGCAACTTACACATGGACAAATTCTAATACCGCTATAGGTCTACCAGCAAATGGAATAGGAAACTTACCAAGTTTTACGGCAAACAACACCTCTAGTTCGCCAATTACAGCCACAATTACAGTAATTGCTACAGCAAATGGCTGTGCAGGGCAACCAACTACATTTACAATTACAATCATCCCTTGTTGTGTAGCTACAGGTAGCCAAGCACATACATTTGTAAATGGGAATAATGCGGTTAATTTTTACACTATTTATGGTCCAACAGCAACGGGAGCAAACATTGCTTTAAATGGTACATTTGTAGTTAGTAACAATATAACATTATCAAACTGTGAAGTAAAATTAGGTACAGATGCAGTCATACTTATAAAATCAGGCTTTACACTTAACATAACAACAAACTCCCATTTATCAGCATGCAACAACATGTGGGATAAAATTTTAATTGAGCCAGGAGGATATTTGATTGTTGATAAAAATTCATTAATTGAAGATGCAAAAACTGCCGTATATTCAATGAATGGGGGGAAATTTTTGTTGAGCAGTGCCCGCCTAAACAAAAACTACAAACACATAGAACTAACCCCATATAATGGGGTTCATCCAGGTAGCATCGTTGGTTCAAGTTTAACTTGCCAACTTATTCCTGGTAACGCACCTACAACTTTAAAACCTCCATATAGCGGTTACAGAACTGATGTAGGCATAGAAATTAACGAGGTAGATAATGTACAAATAGGAACAAATGTTGGCACCAACCTAAATACATTAAAAAATATGTTTAAAAATATGAATACCGGAATTCGGTCTGGACAAAGTAGCGTAAAGGTATATAATAATAATTTTACAAGTGTAAGTAATGGTTTGCCACCTAATACTGGAGCTGCTATAGTTGCAGCAGGCGATTTAGATGTCCCACCCAATTACACGGCAAGAAATTTAATTGTAGGAGATGACACACCTAACGGATTAAATACCTTTACAAATTGTGTAAATGGTGTTGTAGCTTACTTTAATATGAATGCATCCGTAAAATGGAATGATTTTAATGGTATAAATTCAAAAGGTGTTTATGTTTTTGCAAACCAACAACATAACCAACTTGTTATTGAAAGCAATACATTTACAAATATCAACACACAAGGTGGAATAGCTATTCATAGTATGAATAACAGGTCGGGCTCTAGCCCCCCAAGCCTTACTAGAATTCAGTTTAACGAAATTAAAAAAGTAAACAAGGGAACTGGTATACTTATAGAAGAGCTAAACAACCAAACTACGGGAGCTCTATACATTGCTTATAACAATAAAATTTCGGAAGTACAATATGGCGTGAGAGCTAGCAATTTAAATAATGTAGATATTAATAATAACTACATTGAAATAAGGCAGTGGATAAACCACACACCACCTTCTGTTGGCATTCACGTAACTGGATGTTATGGAACGGATATAAAATCGAATGGAGTTAGTATTGTTCCTCAAAGTTTTGCTTTAAAAAATGGAGGTATTTATCTTAGCTTAAGCCCTAATAGCAATGTTAGTTGCAATACCACATCCGATATGGGCTTTGGTATTAAATGTGCTGGGCAAATGCCAAGCGATATATACAACAACCTCATTACTAAAGATTTTTATGGCTTATGGCTTGATAACAATGGCTTTATTGGAGTACAGGATGGTAACAGCACAGCAGGTTTCCCTAGCTATAATAAATGGGCAAACATTCCTGTATCAGGCAATAGTGCTACAAGTAAACGAACATTTACTTCTAACAATACAATTGGTGCAGCATCCCCAATTGTATATAAAAACAATGCTGGTTTTGTTTTAAATGCCTTGTATAACCCAAATCCAACAGGAGCTTCTGCTGCAAGCGTTTTTACTCTAACACCAACTAGCAATGGAGCTGCGGCAAGCCCTACTTGCACCATAGCGCAGTTTCACCGTTCTACTTTTTCGAACTTACTCAATCATGCGCAGGACATAGCTTTGGAAAACATCAGTTTTCCGGGCAACGATGCTAATGGAAAATGGTTAAGCAAACAAGGTTTGTTAGTGAATATTAAAACCGATAGCATTGATGTAAGCAGCGATGGCATTCTTCAAACGTTTGTAAACCAAGCAACTACTGACAATATGGGTAAACAGGCAGAACTGAATACTATTATAAATAACCCTGCTAAATATAATACTACAGATATGAGCGCAGCACAAGTGCTAAATGCGTCTGTTGTGCCAATAAATGATATTGAAACCAATCAAAAATTATTGAATGCCATTATTATCGGCAACTTTTTAACAAATGTGCCCAATTATACAGCAACTCAAATTAACAGTATAAGAACCATTGCTGGTAAGTGCCCATTTACCGATGGTTTGGCTGTGTATCAGGCACGTGTGATGCTTTCAAGCATAGATACTTTAGGTACAGAGTACATCAATAGTTGTGAAATGGTTGATGATGCTACACGTATGTTATATACAAATACCACCTCAGAAGATAGCAGTGCTATAATGGTATATCCTAATCCTGCATCCAACCAGTTAACTATTACCTATCAATTAGAGGCGACAGATATAGGCAGTATAGAAATTTATAATTTAATAGGAGCAAAGGTGTTAACTCAAATTTTGGATGCTAGTGCAAATGAAAAAACGATTAATATTACAAGTTTGAATGACGGTGTTTATATCTATAAATGTGCCATTAATGGGATAATAGTAAAATCAGATAAGCTACTAATTATGAAATAATAAGAAATGACCAATAAAATATCAGAACCCTTTACGTGCTTTAATATTAAAAGGTGTTTCTTTTTGTCTAAAAAAAAAAACTATATTATACTCTTTGTTTTATTTTCGTATAGAATATTAGCCCAAAACAGTTTTGTAACAAACTATTCATTTGAAGATACTTTGGATTGTCCTACTGGCTTGGGGCAGTTATATAAATCAATTGCCTGGATTAATCCTTCTGTTTCTGTTAATTCTACATCTGATTATTTTAATTCATGTAATACAAATTTTTTAAGCACACCAACAAATGCGTTTGGTTATCAGAATGCAAAAACAGGAAATGCCTATGCAGGATTTTATGCTTACAACAGAGGTTTTCCTAATGCTTATGAGTATATAGAAACAATGCTGTCAAACTCCTTAAAAAAAGACAGTGTCTATTGCGTTTCATTTTATTTAAGTTTAGCAGAAATATCGGGTTATTGCACCAATAATATTGGCGTTTATTTTTCAAACAACTTGGTTACTACAAGTAGTGAAATTATTTTGGTTACACCGCAATTAGTAAACACAACAACTATTTTATCTAATAAAGATGAATGGATGAAAGTTGAGTGGCAATACACAGCTTTGGGTGAAGAAAAATACATTACTATCGGTAATTTTAACAGTACAGGTACATCAGATACGCTTTATGTGGGTGGTAGCTTTCCTGAGGGCTCGTATTACTACATTGATGACGTATTTGTAGGAAAATGTAAAGACAGTACAGCTAGTTATACAACAAATACGATGTTGCTTCCAAATGCCTTTTCTCCCAATAATGATGGGCACAATGATGTGTTTGTGTTGCATGGCTTTAAAAATAAGGTTACAGAATTTTCAATTATAATATACAACCGCTGGGGCGAAAAAGTATTTGAAAGCACTGATGCTGCAAAAGCATGGGATGGTACTTACAATGGAAAACCTTTGAAAGCAGGAGTATTTGTTTATTATATAAATGCTACATTTACTAGCGGTGAAAAGATCCTTAAAAAGGGTAATGTGTCGCTAATAAAGTAAAAAAATTAAAAGTTCTATTAAAAATCATTTACAGGCTATTTTATACCACTTATACAATTGAATATGCCATTAGCTAATTATGACTTTCCCATCATATTTTTATAGTAAACTTGAGGGAAAAATTGAAATATTATGAAAAAAACACTTATAGTTTTGGGGATATTGTTTTCCATTGTTGTAAAGGCACAATGGCAACAAATAACTGCCGATACACAAGGTCTATTATGTATTTCTATTAACGATACTGTTATCTATGGAGCTACTCACAATAGGGTTTATAGGTCAATTGATGAAGGCGCTACATGGAATTCAGGAAGTAACGGTTTGTCTGATTCGTTATTGCTGTCGATATTAAATACAGGAACAGACATTTTTGTTGGAAATTTTGTAGGTGAAGTATTTCGTTCTATTGATAATGGGAACTCTTGGACATTGTCTGGCACAGTCGTACCCAATCATCGGATAGTTTTTCTATCGAAAAACAATTCGAGTTTATACGCGTCTGTTGATAGTATGGGGCTATTTGTATCTTATAATAATGGCACTACCTGGACACCAATAAATAGTGGCCTAACAACCACACAAGTAAACGCATTTGCTGTAAGTGGCACCGATGTTATTATTGGTACTGATAGCGGAGTGTTTATTTCTTCAAACAACGGTGCCTCTTGGACATCTATAAATACAGGCTTAAGCAGTATTCATATATACTCATTAGCAGTAAGTGGTTTAAATATCTTTGCAGGAACCGATGATGGAGTATTCGTATCTGCTAATAACTCTGGTTTGTGGAGCGCGGCAAACTATGGTATTGCAGGCACAAGAATATCAGCTTTAGCTACAAATGGAATCAGCCTTTTTGCCAGTTGTACTTTTCCACAAAATCTTTACGCTGGTGTATTTATTAGTAATGATGATGGTAATTCATGGCACTCAATAACCACAGGGATACAATACTTTTACGCATTTTCACTTATTCTAACTTCAAATGATATTTATGCGTTAATTTGGGATGTGACTCCTGTACCTTCTTCTTCATTATGGAAGCGTTCCTTATCGGAAATTACAAAAATAGATGAGAACACGAATCATATTAACTTTGTACAATACCCCAACCCTGCCACAGATCAATTAAACATTATTTTTAACGATGCCACTGCAACAGAAGCCATAGTTGAGATACATGACCTGTTAGGTAAATTA
>JBASCV010000229.1:0-2710 GCA_049651825.1 Bacteroidia bacterium | reverse complement strand
TACTTACCGAATTGTTATTATCGAACCGGACTGGGCGTTTTTTGTTCCGAATGCCTTTTCTCCTAATGGTGATGGTATTAATGATACGTTTGGCGGCAATGGATATGGTGTATTAGAATATCAAATGTTTATTTTTAATAGATGGGGCGATAGAATATTTGACACCGATAGTATGGAAAAACCATGGACAGGAAAAGCAAACTTAGGTAACACAGAAGCTCAAATAGATGTTTACATATACAAGATAGCTATTAAGGATGTGCAAAAAAAGAAACATGAATATACAGGAACAGTTACTCTTGTTAGGTAGTTATAACTAATATTTGTTTTTCGAAAGATTATTCGCTATAACATTTTTTTAACCTGCATACAACCAATGCACAATAAATTGCATCTTTAAAATGAGTACATTTGTTAATGTCTCTGTTTTTTTAGAGTTTTAAAGGAGGTTTTTATGAAATTATATATACACACATTTTTTAAAATTTGCTTGTTGTGCGGTATTTATATAATACCCATTAAAACAATTTTTGCTCAAAACTCATCACAAAAAAGCATTGCTTCAAAGCAATGGAAAGTAATTCCTTTTGAACGCAAAGCATTTATTGAAAACAAGGGTCAATTTGATAAACTTATACCCGAAGATAAAAAAGGGTTCGTTTATTGTATCGATAAAGGACAACAGGTATTTTTCTATAAAAATAGTCTGTCTTATCGTTTTAATCGTACTACTTTTTCTAAAGCACCACTTTGGGGTTTCTTCGAAACCGAAGAACAAAAAGAAGAGCGTATCAGAAACACAAAAAAGAGTACACAATACATTGATGTTGAGTGGGTTGGCTCTAGCCCAACTGCGAGCATTGTTGCAGAAAACAAACAAACCACTTACTATTCATACGTAACAAATGTAAGTAACCAAAATCCACAAACTCTATTTTGCGATGGTTATTCAAAAATTACGTACAAAAATCTATATCCCAATATTGATGTTGAATATGTTTTTCATCCCGAAGAAGGCATAAAATACAACCTTTTACTTCACCCAGGAGCAAATATTGGTCAAGTAAAAATGAAGTACAATAGCAATGTGAAACTAATTGTTAAAAATGGAAACATTCACATAAAAACCATAGTTGGTGAGATTGTTGATCATGCACCTGTTACGTTTTATGCCGAAAATAAACAAAGCATACCATCAGCATTTAAAATAGAAAATAATATTGTTTCATTTGACATTCAGAATATAGCAGTTGCTAATCAAGAAATTGTGATTGACCCATGGTCAGTTGTTCCTGGACTTACGGGCGGAAGGGCTTTTGATAATGGCACCGACAATGTAGGCAATGTGTACGTTTACGGTGGAGCACAAAATGCATACGTTGTAGAAAAGTATCCCCCTACAGGTGGTCCTCCTATTTGGTCTTTATCAAACTCTGGACTAGATCAAAATTATTATGGTGATTTATTGGTAGAGGGTGGCGGCAACTTTTATTTAAGTGAGGGTTTTCGTCCTGATGGTGCATATACTTATAAATACGCCCCTTCATCGGCATTAATTTGGCAAAGTACTAATTCTGGCGATTATCAGGAACACTGGCGAATGGCTATTAATTGTGTTACCCAAAAAGTGATTGTTGCTGGTGGCGGCACAACTCCAATTACCCAAAATATAGCCGAAATAGAAGTTGCTACGGGATTATTAACCAATGTAAAATCGAGTCATCCAAGTCATGAAGATATGGCGGGAATTTGTGTTGACGACCTCGGTCAAGTTTATATGGTTGGTGCGATATCCAATTTAGTGTTTTTTACTGACAACACTAATAGTACGATTGCAACTGCGCCTAATGGATATAACCTTTCTGAAATTGGAGTTGGAGGAACTCCTAGCTACCACGATACCTACAGTGCTAACGGCTATAGTATGATGGCTTTGGGTGGTACCGATTTTTTATTTACTTCTGATGGTGCTACTGTTATAAAATGGGATAGAAACACACATGCAATTATTGCAAGTGCTGTAATTCCTGGTGGGCAACAAAATATGGGTGCAGGTGTGTTGGCTGATAAGTGTAATAACCTTTTTGTTGGTACCTCTAATGGTGTATATCGTTTTGATTTTAACTTGGTTCAAAAAGAATATCAAGCAACAACAGCTGCTGTATTTGATATTGCTTACGCTTCCAATGGTGACATTGTTGCATCTGGAAATGGATTTTTACAAACACTTCCGTTTGGTCGTGAAGCTTGTGGAGCAGCAGTTAATGAAGTTACTACCGACCCCTGCAATGCAGAAATAAATACGGTGAAAATAATTCCGTCATTAGGAGTTCCACCTTTTACTTTTCTTTGGGATGATGGGAACACAGACTCTGTGCGAACAAATCTTTCTTTAGGCGATCACATTGTAACCATTAAAGACGCTTCGTGTAGCCCTTCATTTTTTATTGATACCGTTACTATTGGTGGAACAAGCAGCTCAATGACAATTACCAAAGTTAATCCGTTATGTACATACAGTAGCGATGGCCAAATAAGCATTTCATTGTTAAGCAATCAAGATATAACGGGTATTGTTTGGACGCCTTCAGTTACCAATTCGCTTATAAACGACAGTACATCACAAGCAACGGGCTTGCCAAGCGGTACTTACAACTGCTTTATTACTTCCAGTTTGGGATGTAGTTTTGATACAACAATAACTTTGGTT
>JBASCV010000228.1:0-6564 GCA_049651825.1 Bacteroidia bacterium | reverse complement strand
GTTATATACTTTATTTTTTTCGGCATTGATGTATTCAAGATATGCATCGTGCCCGTACAAACATTCAATATAAAGGGCTTCTGAATAAGTACCAAAACCTTCATGTATCCACATGTCGGCAATATCGTTGGTTGTAATACTATTCCCCCACCATTCGTGTGCTGATTCGTGAATAATAATATAATCAAAATGATAGGGTGTACCCGAACGATTTATGCCTAAATATCCATTTTTAAATTTATTGCCATAAGCAATACAGCTTTGGTGTTCCATGCCCAAATAGGGTGTTTCAACGAGTTTATAACCATCTTTTACAAAAGGATATTCACCCAATATGTTGTAAAAGCAATCCATCATTGGTTTTACTTGTTCAAACTGTGTTTCGGCTTTTGTACAATTATTGGCTAAAACAAAGTAGTCCAATGTAAGTGTATCGTCAAAATTAAGATTTGTATAGGTATCGCTAATGGTTTTATAATTTGCAATATTCATAGTTACATTGTAAGTGTTAATAGGGTACGAAACGTACCATTCAAACTTTGTAGCGCCATCGGGTAGGGTAGTGGCTCGTTTTAAACGACCATTGGATATATTACTCAATCCTTGTGGAACAGTAACTCTAATTAGCATTTCGTTGGGTTCATCACTTTGATGATCTTTGCAAGGCCACCACAAGCTAGCACCTGTACCCTGACAAGAAACACCTACCCATGGATTGCCTTCTGAATCTTTATCCCATATAAAGCCACCATCCCATGGCGGACGTTTTGCCGATTGTGGTTTTCCTGAGTAGAAAATTTTCAGCTGTTGCACACTTCCTTTAGGGATTGTTTGTGGAAAATCAATAAATACAGCATCAAATTCTCTTTTGTAATTTAATAGCTGATTATTGTATTCAATTTTTTCAATTTTCATGTTCTCAAACAAGTCAACTTGTATGCGCTGAAAATTAGTTACAGCAAGCATTTTAATGGTATTGCTTCCTGCAATTGATTTGTCGGGAATGTTTACTTTTATATCTAAATCATACATGAGTACATCGTAGCACGAACGTTGTGTTGATAATGTACCCCTTAGTGAATCGGCTCTGGTAAATTTTTTAGTTCCCCAAAAATTCAATTGTGCCTGTATAATAAGGGTGTTTAATAAAAATAAAAATGTAAGAAAAATACTTTTTTTCATTTTATACATGTAATCCGATTCATTTTTTAATTGCAATAAAACATACGTTTACTTATTGCTGTTCCACTTCCTAACTCTTCGGCTTTTTTATAATCATCACAAGCTAATTGCTTGTTTCCTAAAACAATGTATTGTTCGGCTCTAGCTAAATAGGCTTTGGTATTTTTATTGTCTAAAATTAATATACTGCTATAGTCTTCAATAGCACCGTTTGCATCTTTTGTTGCAGCCCTCAAGATGGCTCTTTTTTCAAGAATGGAAATATTTGATGGTGCAATAGCAATTGCTTTACTTAAATCGGACAAAGCGCCCGCTACATCATTTTTTGCAATGCGTGCAACAGCTCTTTGGTCATACGCATCAATCGATTTTGGGCTTAGTTCAATTGCCCGGCTATAATCTTTTAATGCATACTCGTATTTACCTATTAAATCAAAAGCATTGCCACGTAAAACATAAGCTTCCCAATAATTATTTTGAAGTTCAATAGCTTTATTACAATCATTAATTACTGTTTGGTAGTTTGGAATATCATAATAAGCTTGCGCTCTTGCATAATATACCTTGGCAATAGAGCCATCTAACTCAATAATTTTTGAATAGTCGTTTATAGCTCCTTTATCATCGCCTAAGGCATCTCTTAGTTCAGCTCTTTCAAAAATTACTTTAATATCATTTGGTTCTAGTTCTATTACTTTTGAGTAATCAGCTAAAGTGGCCGTAGTATCTTTTAATGCCTTATATTCTAAAGCTCGGTTATAGTATGCCGAAGAAAAATAGGGCGATACCGCTATCAATTTATTCAATACTTCTATCGATTCTTTATGATTGCCAAGCACGCTATAAGAATAAGCTTTATTGGTATATGCTTTTATATATTTAGGGTTCAACTCTATTGCCTTTTCATAATCTTTAATAGCATCCAAGTGCATATTTTGCAAACTAAGTAAATAGCCTCTATTGCTGTACGCTTCGGCTATTTTAGGGTTTAATTCAATGGCTTTGTTATAATCAAGTATTGCTTTCGAAAACTCTTTTAATTCACTATAAGCCGAACCTCTATTGATGTAAGCTTCTGTTTTTTTAGGATTAATTTTTATGGATGTAGAGTAATCGATAATAGCCGAATCGTATTTATTTAAGCTCGCATAAGCCACCGCTCTGCTATAATAAGTTTTTTCACTTGATGGATTAACTTTTATTGATTTATTGAAGCATTCAATCGCATTCTGGTATTCTCCTTTGCCAAGTAAAATTAACCCTTCTTTTAATGCGCCATCTGGAGTGTTTTGTGCGTATAACAAGTTAAGGTTAATAAAAAAAAGAATAATTAAAAATTGTTTCATTCGTATTTAGTGGCATTAAACAATAAATGCATGCATGTAAAAGTATGAAATTATAAGCATTTATTCTGATAACGATTTTTAAACAAATATATTTTACACTTGTTAATTCAAGATAAATTGATTTACTTTATAAGTAGTTAACTCTTTAAATACTTAATATGAATTTTAAAAATAATTTCTTTCTGACTGTTGCATTTATTTTAATTACTTTGATACTTTCGGCACAAAATATAAATGTTACACTACAAGGTCATTTAACTTATCCCAACCAAACTTGTGCTAACATTTGTGGTTATGTTGATAGTTTGGGCTATGAATATGCATTGGTGGGAGCATCATTGGGTATGTCAATTGTTGATGTTACTAATCCGTCTAGTCCAACAGAGGTATTGCAAGTACCCGGGCCTGATAATTTATGGAAGGAAATAAAAGTACGTGGTAAATATGCCTATGTTACCAGCGAAGGTGGAGGAGGTTTACAAATAGTAAACCTATCGAGCTTGCCGAATACAGCGGGAGTTACTTCGCATAGTTGGACAGGTGATGGTGCAATTGCAGGGCAGTTGAATACTATTCACGCATTACATATTGATCAAAATTTTGTGTACTTGTATGGCAGTAATTTATTTAATGGAGGGGCTGTAGTTGCAGATATAACCGACCCCTGGAATCCTACTTACGTTGGCAAATATGAAATGGGTAATAACATATCTGATGCTTATGTTCATGATGGATATGTAAGAAACGATACTTTATATGCGGGTCATATATATTCAGGCTATTTTTCAGTAGTTGATTTTACAGATAAAGCTAATCCTATAGAATTGGTAAATCAATATACACCCAATAATTTTACTCACAATACATGGCTTTCAACTAGTGGTACAACTTTGTTTACAACTGATGAAGTTGATAACTCTTACCTAACAACCTATGATTTATCTAATCTATCAAATATTACTGAATTAGATAGGATTCAATCCAACCCTGGTTCGGGGTCAATGGTGCATAATACGCATATCATAAACGTTGCCGGCAACGACTATGCTGTAACATCATGGTATGCTGATGGTTTTACGATTGTGGATGCTGGTCGTCCTCAAAATTTGGTTCAAGTTGCTAATTATGATACCTATGCTGGTAGTGGTGGAGGCTCAGAAGGAGCTTGGGGAGTTTACCCTTATTTACCTTCTGGAAATATAGTAGTATCAAATATTGATGAAGGTTTATTTGTTTTATCGCCAACGTATATGAGGGCTTGTTATTTAGAGGGGGCAATTACAAGTACATGTGGTGGTCAATTAAATAATGTGCAAATTCTTGTGTCGGCTGCTAATATCAATGATTTATCAGATATTACAGGTACTTACAAAACAGGCACCTATTTACCTGGTACATATACTGTTACTTTTTCTCGTAATGGATATACAACCCAAACCATTTCTGGTGTTGTTTTATCGTCTGGCAATGTTACAACATTAAATGTGCAAATGGTTCCCGTAGCTGGTTCGTTTACTACTAACGGCTTAACTACTGACGAAATAACAACTACTCCTATCCCCAATGGAAGTGTTTTAATAAGTAATTCAAACAATAGTTATTCATTTACTACAGGCACTGACGGAACATTTAATACTTGTAATGTATTAAGTGGAACCGATTATGATGTAATTGCAGGTAAATGGGGCTATTTAAATTCATGCGAATCAAACAAAACAATTGATTCATTAAATAATGATTTAACATTTTCATTAACTAAGTCTTATTATGATGATTTTACATTTGATTTTGGATGGAACGTAACAAGCACCGCTTCTACAGGTGCTTGGCAACGTGCAAAGCCCAACGGAACCAATTATAACGGTATGCCAGCAAATCCTAGCGTAGATGTTGTATATGATTGTGTTGATATGGCTTACATTACTGGCAATACAGGCGTTACAGGTTCTGATGATGATGTTGATGGCGGGCAAACCATTTTAGAATCGCCCGTATTTGATATGAGTACATATACAACACCTTATGTTCATTATTCGCGCTGGTTTTATAACGATGGCGGTAGTACAACACCTAACGATTCGTTATGTATTTCAATTACAAACGGTACTCAAACAGTGTTGTTAGAGTGTGTTATGGATACTATTAATGGATTTTCAACGTGGGTTGAAAAGTCGTTTAATTTATTGGATTACATTAGTTTAACTTCAACAATGAAATTAATTGTAAAAACAGCTGATACAGAGCCTGGACATGTTGTTGAAGCAGGTTTTGATAAATTTTATATTACAGAAGGTCCTGTTTCAGTTGTTGATATTGTAAGTAGTGCAAAATCTTTAATTAGTGTTTATCCCAATCCTTTTAGTGGTAGCACTACTGTTCGTTATCAATTAAATAACCTGGTGGAACCAGCTACACGTATCGTTATTGTTGATATGACAGGGCGTATTGTTGAACAGGTTAGATTGATTAAAAGCTTTGGAGAAATTGAATTATTGCAAAACTTAAAGTCCGGTATGTATTTTGTTCAAATTTTAAATGGAACGGAAATAACACAATCTATCAAAGTGTTGAAAATGAAGTAGGGTAATTTTTTGTAAATTTATTTATAGGTTTGGTTTTCTATACTTTTTGAGATGATACGTTTGTTATAAAAAAATAGATTTACTCAATTGTTTAGGCTAAATAATTGTACTATAATTCTAAATAAAAACAGGCTCTTGTTATCAAGAGCCTGTTTTTTAATATAAAAGAAGATTATGAAAGAACGATGTTATCTTTTTGCATACTGCTGTTGGTAATATTTGGTATAATCTCCAGATGTAACATTTGTAAGCCATTCACTATTATTTAAATACCAGTCGACTGTTTTTTCTAGCCCTTCTTCAAATTGTAGAGAAGGGGTCCAGCCTAATTCGTTTTGTAATTTGCTGGAATCAATTGCATAGCGCAAATCGTGGCCAGCACGGTCTTTTACATAGGTAATAAGTTTTGCAGATTCTCCTTCGGCACGGTTCAATTTTTTATCCATTATTTTACAAAGCAAGTGAATTAAATCAATGTTGGTCCATTCGTTATGTCCACCAATGTTATACGTTACTCCAGCTTTTGCTTTGTGATAAATAAGGTCAATTGCTCTGGCATGGTCTTCAACCCATAACCAATCGCGCACATTTTCACCTTTACCATAAATAGGGATAGGTTTGTTGTTTTTGATATTATTTATTGAGAGGGGAATCAATTTTTCAGGAAAATGAAAGCTTCCGTAATTGTTTGAGCAGTTCGAAATAACTGTATTTAGACCATACGTATCATGATAAGCTCTTACAAAATGATCGGAGCTAGCTTTTGATGCAGAGTAGGGGCTATGTGGGTCGTACGATGTGGTTTCGGTAAACATTCCTGTTTCGCCTAAGCTACCATATACCTCATCGGTAGAAACATGATAAAAGCGATTGTTTGCGAAATTTTCTTTCCACGTTGTACGTGCCGCATTCAATAGGTTTACAGTACCAATAACATTGGTCATTACAAATTCTAGTGGGTTGCTGATGCTTCTATCAACATGGCTTTCGGCAGCTAAATGAATTACGCCTTCAAATTTTTCAATGGTAAACAATTCATTAATAAAATCAGTATCAACAATATCACCTTTAATGAATTTATAGTTTGGCTTATTTTCAATATCTTTTAGATTGGCTAAATTTCCTGCGTATGTAAGCTTATCTAAATTATAAATCAAATAGTTGGGGTACTTATTTACAAATAAACGAACAACGTGAGAGCCAATAAATCCTGCACCTCCAGTAATTAATATTTTTTTTGTAGCCATTGTAAAATTACTTTATTTGTAACACTTCGGTTATTTGTATAGCTATAAGCTCCAGTATGTAAGGTTGTTTATTTTACCTTTCAATATACCTTTTACATCAACAACTATACCGCCTTCTGAAAGTATACTTTTGTAATAGGCTTCATCTAAGGTTAGGTATTCTTTATGATTTACAGCCACAACAACAGCATCATAACCACTACCAAT
>JBASCV010000227.1:0-15088 GCA_049651825.1 Bacteroidia bacterium | reverse complement strand
CATTTATGGCTATTTGATTGGTCATGGTGCCTGATGGGCAATACAAAGCAGCTTCTTTACCAAACAACTTCGCAACCTTTTGTTCCAACGTATTTACGGTGGGTTCTTCTCCAAACACATCATCACCTACTTCGGCATTAAACATTGCCTCCAACATTGCTTTTGTAGGCTTTGTAACGGTATCACTTCTTAAATCAATTACCATATTTTAAATTGAATTCGCGACTATTCGTAATTCATAGTATTTATTTTTTTCGAGCAATCATAAGTCCATCCCTAACAGGCAATAACAAATGTTCTACACGTTCATCTGTATGAACTTTTTTATTAAAAGCGTCTATCAGTTTCGTGTCAACATCCATTTTTGTAGCATCATCAAGTACTTTACCGCTCCACAATACATTATCGGCAATAATGTAGCCACCTTTATTTACCTTATCAAAAACTAAATCGTAATAGGCCGAATAGTTTTTTTTATCCGCATCAATAAATACCAAATCAAACGTTTCGTTTATAGTTGGTATAATGTTGAGTGCATTGCCTATGTAATACTTAATTTTACTGTTCAATCGGGCTTCATTAAAAAAGCCTCTTACTCTATCTTCAAGCTCTTCGTTGATATCGATTGTATGCAACACACCTTCTGCTTGTAAGCCTTGCGCCATACATACTGCCGAATAGCCAGTATAAGTTCCTATTTCCAAAATTTGCTTCGGTTTTATCATGTGGCTAAGCATGCTCAATAAGTTGCCTTGCAAATGACCTGACAACATACGAGGCATAAGCACATTAACATGTGTATCTCTATTTATTTTTTTTAAAATAGCTGTTTCAGGCTCCGAATGTGCCAATGAGTAGGCTTCAATTTTAGGGTCGATAAATTCCATTGCTAACTTTTTGCGTTGATACGAATATACAAATTAAAACGTGCATTACAAAGTTGCGTGCGCTGTCTTTTCGAGCTTGTCGAGAAATGAGCGGAGCATTAGTGAATTTTTAAATTTATGCAGTTGTTACTACACTTTATTATTCCAAAAAAAATCACGATATTTACCTATTAATTGTATTAAATCTCAAATTCAAAAAATCATATAAACATGTCAGAAGGAAGACAAATTATTTTTTCGATGGTGAATGTAAGCCGTACATTGCCAGCAGGTAAAACCATTTTAAAGGATATTTATTTATCATTTTACTACGGTGCTAAAATTGGAATACTTGGTTTAAACGGTTCCGGTAAATCAACCTTATTGAAAATCATTGCAGGTATTGAAAAAAACTACCAAGGAGAAATTCACTTTTCGCCAGGCTACAAAATTGGTATGCTTGAGCAAGAACCAGCTTTAGACAATGACAAAACTGTTATTGAAATAGTGCGCGAAGGTGCTCAAGAACACATCAACATATTGAATGAGTACGAAGAAGTAAACAACAAATTTGCTGAACCAGAATATTTAGACGACCCTGATAAAATGGACAAGCTAATCAATCGTCAAGCACAATTGCAAGATTTGATTGACCAGTTTGATTTGTGGAACCTTGATAACCGCTTAGAGCAAGCCATGGAAGCATTGCGTTGCCCTGAAAGCGATACGCCTGTGAAAAACTTATCAGGTGGGGAGCGCAGACGTGTTGCGTTGTGTCGCCTATTGATACAAGAGCCGGAAATACTTTTATTGGATGAGCCTACCAACCACTTGGATGCCGAGTCGGTTGATTGGTTGGAGCAACACTTACAAAACTACAAAGGCACCGTAATTGCAGTAACGCACGATAGGTATTTCCTTGACAATGTTGCTGGTTGGATATTGGAGCTCGACCGTGGCGAGGGAATTCCTTGGAAAGGCAACTATTCCGAATGGTTGGATCAAAAACAAAAACGATTAGCACAAGAAGAAAAAACAGAAAGCAAGCGTCAAAAAACATTGTTGCGCGAGTTGGATTGGGTGCGTCAAGGTGCTAAAGGCCGTCAGGCTAAGTCGAAAGCACGTTTGGCAAACTACGAAAAAATGTTGGGTGCTGATGTAAAAGCTGCTGAAGAAAAATTAGAATTGTTCATTCCTAATGGTCCTCGTTTAGGTAACGAAGTTATTGAAGCCATTGAAGTATCAAAAGGTTTTGGCGATAGATTGTTGTACGAACACTTAAACTTTAAATTGCCACCTGCTGGTATTGTTGGTATTATTGGGCCAAACGGTGCTGGTAAAACTACTTTGTTCCGTATGATTATGGAGCAAGAAAAACCTGATAAAGGCGAATTTAAAGTGGGTTCAACAGTAAAAATTGCATACGTTGATCAATCGCATGCCGAAATTGACCCAAATAAAACCGTGTATGAAGTTTTAACAGGCGGGCACGACAACATTGTGATAGGCGGACAAACAATGAACTCCAGAGCTTACGTTTCTAAATTTAATTTTAATGGTTCTGACCAAGGCAAAAAATGTGGCATCCTATCAGGTGGTGAACGCAACCGTTTGCACTTGGCAATGACCTTGAAAAAAGAAGCCAACGTATTGTTGCTGGATGAGCCTACCAACGATTTGGACGTAAATACATTGCGTGCATTAGAAGAAGGTTTAGAAAACTATGCCGGCTGTGCCGTTATTATTTCGCACGACCGTTGGTTCCTCGACCGTGTGTGTACGCACATCCTAGCATTTGAAGGCGATTCTACCGTTTATTATTTTGAAGGAGGCTACTCTGAATACGAAGAAAATAAAAAGAAACGCCTTGGTAATGTAGAGCCGAAACGTGTGAGGTATAAGAAGTTGACTGTTTAGTTAAAATTTGATTTGTAATCACTTGTGAGTAACTCCAGGTGATTACAATAGATAAAATATTTATCATTCATCGAGTTATCAGCAAAGTAACAAGAAAATGAAAATTGTACTCACAATATTATTGCCAATTTTGTCTCTTTTATTGTTTGCAGTAATTTTCCCAACAATTGGTCTTTATTTTACGTGCTTTTCTGTTGTAGTTTTATTCGTACTTTATTTTAATTTAAGCAATAGAAAAAAAATTATAATTTCTATTATTTTATTTTGTTTAACATGGACTTTGCTTATAGACAAAGCGTTTGAATTTCAAGGTCAAAAAATTGTAGGAGAATTGTGTGCCTATAGTAACAAAAAGAAAATGCCAGATAATACTTTTTTAAGTAATGAGTTATATTTTAATGCCTTTACTCCAATATTTACCAAATATCATTACGAAATTAAAAAAGATAAACCTGAAAAATTTGAAGATATTGAATTAAGTTATAAAGATTTATGGGGAAATTATAGACTATATTGTGATGCTGATGGCGAATTTGAAATCAGAAAACTGAAAAGTTGAGAATAGCCCAGTAGGAACTAAGATACCAAAAAGTAGTCCCCATTAGGAACAAAGATGCACAAAAAGTAGTCGCTTAGCTTTAGCTGCTGGCAATGTGTGCATGGACTTAGTGCCAAAACTAATTTATAAGCTCCAGCTTATTGCAGAAAGTATGTATAGAAAAAAAGTAGGCATTAAAGTACCAACAACCTATAACAATAGGTTAAAACAATTAACGTTCCTGCTCTAGCTTTTCCAAACGCTGTACAATTGCATCCAAATTACGGAAATGAATATAAGCTTTGCGGTATTTATTAATATCAAATGCTGGCGAACCCATGAGTATTTCGCCTCGTTTAATAATGCTTTTAGATATACCTGATTGTGCTGTAATTACAGTATTATCGGCCACCGTAATATGACCTATAATTGCAACCTGCCCGCTAATCATACAAGCTTTACCAATTTTGGCTGACCCTGCAATGCTTGTACTAGCAGCAATGTAGGTATTTTCGCCCACCTCAACATTGTGTGCAATGTGTATAAGGTTATCAAATTTTACACCTCTACGCAGTATGGTTGAACCCAATGTAGCACGGTCAATGGTACAGTTAGCGCCTATTTCAACATCGTCTTCAATAATTACATTGCCTATTTGTGGTATTTTTTGGTGATTGCGAGGGTCGAACCGAAAACCATCGCTACCAATAACAGTTCCGGAATGAATGATGCAATTTTTACCAATTTGTGTTTCTGAATAAATTTTAACGCCAGCAAATAAGGTAGTATTATCAGCCACAACAACATTTTCGCCAATAAACACTTGCGGATATATTTTTACATTGTTCCCAATCTTAGCATTGTCGCTAATAACAGCAAATTCGCCCAAATAAATATTTTCGCCTACTGTTGCGTTATCAGATATGTACGCATGTTTGGAAATACCTGATTTGTTAAGTTTTACCTGATTGTACATTTCCAACAATTTGGCAAAAGCCGCTTCGGCACTATCAACTCTAATAAGTGTAGAGGTAACGGGTGCAGTTAAAACCAAATCGTTATTTACAATTACTAACGATGCCTTGGTAGTGTATATGTAAGGCGTATATTTAGGATTGGCTAAAAATGAAATTGCACCTTCTACTCCTTCTTCAATTTTGGCTAGTTTATTTATTTTAACAGATGCATCGCCTTCAATTTGTCCGTTTAATAAGCCTGCTATTTGTGTTGCTGAAAATTCCATGTTTAAATAATTTAAAACGCAAAAATGAAACCTTATCCTTTTATTCTGTCTTCTTCCTGTTCAGTATCTTCTTCCAATGCTTTTGAATTGGCATACACTCGCCATTTAGCCAATGCAGCCTGCATATCAGCAGGTAATTCCGAATCAAAATGAATGTATTTTCCTGTTACAGGATGTGTAAAACCAAGTGATTTTGCATGCAATGCATGGCGAGGTAAAATGGAAAAACAATTTTCAACAAACTGTTTGTATTTGGCAAATGTAGTTCCTTTAAGTATTCTATCGCCACCATAGCGTTCATCGTTAAACAATGAGTGCCCTATATGCTCCATGTGTACACGAATTTGGTGGGTACGTCCGGTTTCGAGCTTACACTCTATTAACGTTATATATCCAAAACGTTCGAGTACTTTATAATGTGTAACGGCATGTTTTCCTAATTCATTATCATCAGGCAATACATCCATTTTTTTTCTATCTCTTGGGTGTCGGCCAATGTTACCCGTAATTGTTCCTGTATCTTCTTTAAAATCGCCCCACACAAGTGCATTGTAAATCCTATCAATATCGCGGTCGAAAAAGTTTTTAGCAAGTTTAACCATTGCTATTTCGCTTTTAGCAACCACCATAATGCCACTTGTATTTTTATCCAAGCGATGTACCAATCCTGGCCTTAATCCTGGAGCAGTAACATCAACACCATTTTTATTTTTCTTATTTTTTTTATCTTCTTTTTTGTTCCCTACAGTTGCCTCATCATCTTCATCACTATTTCCCATATCAAAACTCACAACAGGAGCAGGAGCTCCATTGTTTACCGGCAAATTTTGAAAATGATACACAAGCGCATTTACCAATGTTCCTTTGTAGTTGCCATATCCCGGATGTACTACCATACCCGGCTTTTTGTTGATGATGATTAAATGATCATCTTCATAAACAATATCAATAGGAATATTTTCTGGAATAAGCTCAATTTCGCGCGGAGGATGCGCCAAAACAACGGTTATAACATCAAATGGTTTTACTTTGTAGTTTGATTTAACAGGCTTACCATTTACCAATATGCTACCATTTTCGGCCGATTGCTGAATTTTTGAACGCGTAGCATTGGGGGTTCTGTTCATCAAAAATTTATCAATACGCAATAATTGTTGCCCCTTTTCTACAACAATACGGTAATGTTCAAACAGCTCTTGATCCTCCTCTTGCTCTTCGCCTATATCAAATTCATCGTCTTCTCTCATAATTTATTTTGCTTGTGGTGTATAGGGTGTTAGATATTGGATATTGGATATTGGATATTGGATGTTGGATGTTAGATGTTAGACTATAAATTAAAAGGTTTTAATAAACTTAATTGTAGTAACACTGTTGCCTTCAATTAATCGAATAAAGTAAACACCTTCGGCCAATGTAGCTATATTTACCGCGTTATAAGCCGCAATATTGCCATTCAGCACTGTTCGGCCCGATACATCCATCACCGAGTAATTAATTTGAACTGACGGATTGCTATTACCGATAAACAACTCATCACTTGCGGGATTTGGATATATTACAAAATCACTGTTTTGTTTTGCAATAATTGGTTGCTCTACACCCAAATAAAAATCAGCAACACCAAACACGGGGTGCATCATTAACGAACCCGGGAAAGGAGATGTATTCCAAGGGCCGGCTACATTGTAAAAAATAGTTGATTGCGTATTAATGTTTCTATCAACACCTACATTTAAAAATTGATTTGTTTTTTGTGTAAAACCAACATAAAAAGTACCTGCAGGAACAAACAATGGTGGGTCGAGATAATAATGCGTAAACTTATCATATCCCGTTTGTGCATATTCAGGAATCAATACCGAATCGCTTGTAAATATTGCCGTTCCGGGACTTCCAGCAGCATCGCTCCACACATTTAGCGAAAATGCATAATCCGTTGCATCAGTCATTACGGGGTTAAAATAAATATCAATGCAACGCAATGTATCATCTATTGCCGACTCGTACTTTACAGCCATTTGCGCATTGAGTGTACTCAACCCAAAAGCTGTTTCGGCAGTACCATCATCGTATGCATAGTAATTATGAAACACTTGTTTGTAGCGGACTGTATCGTTTTGTCTTTGTTTATCAGGACTAGCAAATAATCTACTTTCAATAATATAATGAGTTGTATCAGAGAGTGTGGGGATAACATAATTCAATACAGGTGCAGTAATGGGTGGAATTGAAGGATATCCTATTGAAGCATACGGAAAAACATTTTCACTCCCTCCAAAATATTCTGTATTGACAAGTACTCCTGTATCATCATAAACTCTATAGCGATACGAAACATTTTTCTGTGTATTAAAATTATTACGAATGGTTGTATTGTAAACCGTTTTCATTTTTTCCGTTGTGTAATGCTTCCATGGCATTGATGTATAGGTATTTATCAATGATGGCGTATTGTATACAAATGCAACATCTTCAAAAATAGTATCAGCACGGTTACGAAATTTATTTAAATACACATAATCAATGTGCCAATGATCTAAATTACCACTAACGGTAGCGTAGTTTCTGAAACGAAACTGAAAACCTTTTTTTAAATACTGAGTACTTTTTATTGGAATCATTACCAGTGTCCAACTACTATCGGTTGATGCCAATGATGTACCCGGAGTAGCCCAAATAGGTTTCCACGAAGTTAAACCAGGTGCAGTAAATTCAAGTACTAACGAATCGGCTGTTTCGGGAGAGTTGCCCAAACCTTGAGGCTGGTAATAAAAACTAAAATAAAGCGAATCGCTAGGTTGGTAATTTACTGTAGTTCCACTATTTACATAATTAAGCAGGTTAATGGGTTTTGAGGTAAGCGTATCAGACGATACTGAAGAAGTTGGCAAAGCAACAAAATTATACGGATAGCCATTTTCATTCAAGCCATCAAAGGTGGCAACACCTATTGTTATTGGCGCTTTGGCATAGGTGCGATTTACATATACTTGCTTGTTTAACCAAACAGCTGTATCAGGGTAAGCTGCATTGTACGAAAAATCATCTAAAATACCTTTTATGGTATCCAAACTAATGGTATCAGCAATAGACGATTGACGAAGCTGGTTGCTTGTTTTCAATTGTTGTGATGTATTCACAAGCACCTGATTGGTTGTAAGCGTGTTTTCTACCAAACCTTGCGCATACAGGGCTCTAGTAAAAACAGTAAATAGCAATGCTATAAGATGAGTTTTATTCGTCAAAATTCGGTTCATTCTTTTTTGTTGTTCCTGTTGAGTCGGTTGATGCAGGTATTTTATTTTTATCGGTAGTAAAAAACAAATCAATACTTGCACCTATTTTAGCGCCTGACGATTTACTGCACGAAGGTATTTGCCTATACACCTTTGCGGCAACCGTATCTTTAGGATTATCAAATGCAACGGCTCCAACATTTAACGATGCTTCGGCCAAACGCTCTAGAGCTTCAGCTTTTGATAGCCCCTGTAAACAAGGTATTCCCACTTCTTCACTACTTAAACCTTTACCCACCACCAAACTAATTACTGTTCCTTTAGGAATTTCGGTACCAGGAGCTGTTTTTTTACCTTTTACTAATTGATCCAACACACAATTAGCACACTGATCGGGTACATAAGTAATGCTTCCCAATTTAAAGCCATAGCTGCTAATCATGGCAACAGCCTGACGTACAGAACGGTCGATAAATTTGGGCATTTGTACTTTAGGAGGTAGGGTTGATGTAACGTATAAATAAATGGTACGTCCTTCTTTTACATCGGCATTGGCTTCGGGCTCCTGCCTGATAACAGTTCCTTTTATGGCTTTGGCATCGTAAACCGAGTCGATAATAAGGTAACCCATATTTTTGCCAGCAATGAGCTTATCAATATCATTAATTTTTATTCCACTAAAATCAGGTACTTTAATGGTTTTGCCATGGCTTGTATATGAACCTAGCCAAGCAATAACAGCCCAAATTAAAAATCCGATAACCACTACATAAATGGCCAAATGGACAAAAAATGTTTTGCTCTTTAAAAATTGAAAAATTCCTTTTATCATAGTGGTAAATACACGCTAAAAATCCGATTACGAATGTAATGATTTTTTAGGGAAACGCTAGAATCGGTTTTTAATTGCTTTATCTGCTAAAAATAAGTTAAAAAAGGGTAAAAAAGTGAATCTGGCACCAAATTAATATCAGTATAGAGATAATAAATAATTTCTCTCAATTTTACTAAGTATTTTCGCAGAGTTTCGCTGAAAGATGAATTTAAACCGAAAAGTAAAAAACGTTATTATAAAATTGTATTTTTATAGCATGTTAAGCGAAACTGAAAATTCAAATTCCGCAAAAAAATATTTTTATTTCACACTACTATTTTTCCTGCTAATACTCCAATTCAAAGCATACGGCCAAGTAAAAAATTTATTTATAAACAGCTATGATAATATTGTAAAACTCAATACAACTGTATCACCTCCTATTTTAGAATATACGAATATCAGTAATGGCTTTGAAGCTATTGCACATGCAGAAGATAAAGCTGGTAATATTTTATTTTTTGTAAACGCCAATGGAGTATATAATCGGAATGGGCAATTAATGGAAGGTTCAGAAGGAATATATGCAAATTCATCCAGTAGTGAAATAAATATTTGCCAACTACCAGAGGATGAAAGTAAATACTATATAATATATAATTCGGAACTTTGTTCGCCTTTATATTATAGTATAGTTGATATGAATAAAGGTGATAATTTAGGGGCATTAACTTCGCTAAATATAGTTATTGATAGTAGCCAAATTGCAGAAGGTGTGGAGCTAATAAAAATACCATGCACAAACAACTATTGGTTAATTGCCTACCAATGCAATGTTGGCTTTAAGAAGTATTTAATTAATAAAAAAGGCATTTCCAACGGAGAGTTAATTTACCAATATAGTGGACCTGAAATTTATTTAGGACGTGGCGAACTCGACTATCACAATGGGAAAATAGGATTTGCGTTTGCAAATACTCCCGAACCGATTGTATTTTTGGGAGAATTAGATAGTAAAACAGGCCTGTTATACAATGTGTTAAATATACAAATACCCAAAGGCGGCAATGGTGTAAACGGGTTAGAATTTTCGCCAGACGCATCAAAGGTATATATTTCACATTGGTATAATAAGCAAACCGCTAATTTATTTCAATATGATTTTGAAACTGGTGTCACCAAAAGTTTTTTCATTTCCCCATCAACTGATAGTAAAAATGGAAATGGACTTGGGCAAATAGAGCTTGGTGCTGACGGTAAACTCTACATTCCAATTGATTCTAGCAAACAAATTACAGTTATTGAAAATCCGAATAGCACTTCTCCTGTTTTTTCAAAAATAAAAACCAAAAGTACACTTGCGATAGGAGTTTCCGACCATATCCAATCCGACATACTAAAAACGGGGAATAACTTCACCTTTAAGAATGTATGTTTTAATGATGATACTTATTTCACTTTTCAGCCAAACGGATGTGCTAGCAAAGAATTAAAAGTACAGTGGGATTTTGGCGACAATGAAAGTAGAAAAAAGAACAAATCTTCAGAACTATCTCCTAAACATCGTTTTTCAAAAACAGGAATTTATAATGTTACACTAATTGTTCACGACAATGGAATTACCGATACCATATTACATAAAGTAATCATTAGTGAGAAAGTACAACTAAATTTAGGTAAAGATCTAAATATTTGTCAAGGCGATTCTATCTTATTAGATGCTGGTGTTTCAGCACAAAGTTACCATTGGTCTGTAAATTCTCAGCAAAAACAACTTACAATAAAGCAACCAGGTAAATATTGGATTAACGTTTCTAATTGGGGATGCACCACATCCGATACAATACTAATAAATGGTTTACCAAAACCAGAGCTCAACTTGGGTGAAGATATGTATTTGTGCGACAAAAAATCGCAAGAACTCAGTGCCCCTTTGGGATTAAAATCATACGCATGGTCAACAGGCGAAACAGCAAACAAAATAAAGGTTACAACATCAGGAGAATACTCGCTTACTGCTTCAAATGGATTTTGTAGTGTAAACGATACTATTGAAGTAATATTTAACACCTACCCAAAAGTTAACTTAGGCAACGATACTATTGTTTGTAGCGGAAAAACACTTACACTAGACGCAGGTTCAGATGGAGATTATTATTTTTGGTCGACAGAGTCAAAAAGCCAACAAATAAAAGTTAATAAAAATGGGATTTATACTGTATCGGTAGTTAAAACAACATGTGTAAAAAATGATACTATTCAAGTGTTATTCAACAGCTTTATTCCAACCATAACAGTAGAGGAAACACTCTTAATTGAGAATAAACCCTCGTTATTAGAAATTGAAACCAATAATATCAAAACGTTCCATCTAAAAATTTTTCATCCCCAAACAAAAAAAATCATTTTTGAATCATACCACATCAAAAAAAGTTGGAACGGCCAACTGCCTGATTTAAAAAACGCACCAACAGGCATATACCCATACATTATTGAATATCAAGGGATTTGTAACGAAAATATTCTATTAAAAAAAGGCGTAATTAGTGTTAAAAACAATAGCAAAATTACACAACAATAGTATTTTACTTTTGCGAAAGCACAAGCCCCTGTTTTAAGGTATCAGGCGTTGGCAATGGTAGCGTTTCGGAAATAAATGCCGTTGAATCAGCCTTTTTTATGGTATCATTACTACCTTCATAATTACCATCCATATCGTATATTTTAACCCCATTTTTAGGAATTTCTATCACATACTTTTTATTTTGAGGATTGGAAAGTGCTGTGGAACGAAGCCAAGGATTAAACATTTTTAATACTTTGTAGGTAGTGTTTTGTGCCAAAGCAAAATCAGCTAAATTGTGTATTGCGGAATCAACAACAACTTTGTTAGTAGCCAATGCCGGGTATAAATCTTTTTTACGCAACACATAACCGTACACCTTGGGCCTACCAATGATTTCTTTCATTGCCAATATGCGGTAAACATAGCGGCCAGTTTCTTCATTCAAATGCAAATCGTAGTACGAATCAACCTTTTGCCTGTTTAAGTGCCCCTGAATACCACCCATACCAAGGTTATAAGATGCAGCAACGAGGGTCCAATTATTAAAAATTTTATAGGCTTCTTTAAAGTATTTACAGGCTGCTTCGGTAGCTTTTTCTACATTATAACGTTCATCTACTTCGTCATTAATTTCTAAGCCATAGCCTGTTGCTGTGGTTTCTATAATTTGCCAAAAACCAGTTGCTCCTTGAGGCGAAACTACATTGGTAAGCTGACTTTCAATAATGGCAATGTATTTAAAATCGTCAGGAATACCGTGTTTTTTCAAAATTGATTCGATAAGCGGAAACCACCTGTTGGCACGTTTATGTATCAGTAACGATTGTGATTGCCAGTAGGTATTTACCACCAACTCGCGTTCAACGGCTTCGCGAACAGTAAAATCGGTAATGGGCACCTTTTCGCCAGCAAAATTTAAGTTTTTGGGAATACGTACGCTAAATACTTTGTAATTGGCATTAAAGTAATCTTCATAATCACCATCCGACAAATTATCCGATAACGAATAGGTAAATAACTTAAACACGCTCAACAAAATAAATGCTGCGCCAACTACAAAAAGGTATTTTTTTGATGAAACCATCAACTGAAAAAACGATTTTAAACTTTGTTTATTCATTCATACCGATTTTTGAGCGAAAAAGTTCGGAAATAAGGCTAAAAAATGGAAAAAAGATTAAAATTGGCTATTAAATTCGTTAAATGGCGTACCTATTTTATCTTTATCAGAAAGCAATGGATTTTGAACATTCCAATTGATATTCAATGTGTTATCGTTCCATAAAATACAACCTTCGGATGCTTTATTGTAATAATTGGTGCATTTATACGAAAAAATGGTATTATCTTCTAACGTTAAAAAACCGTGTGCAAAACCTGTAGGTATCCAAAGCATGGTTTTGTTTGTTTCATTCAATTCAATTAAATAGTGTTGCCCATAAGTAGGCGACTGTTTTCTTATATCTACTGCCACATCCACTATAGCCCCTTTAATAACCCTTACCAATTTGCCCTGCGCATAAGGAGGATTTTGAAAATGCAAACCACGCAATACTCCTGCTTGCGAAAGCGACTGATTATCTTGCACAAAATTTTCGTCAATACCATGCTGTTTAAACAACTCTTTGCTGTAAGACTCGTAAAAATACCCCCTAGCATCTTCAAACACCTTGGGCTGTACAATCAATAAATCAGGAATTGGGGTTTTTATTATTTGCATACACGTAATATTCTAAAATAAAACTCGCTTTGGGCAATACATGGCAATGGAAAACATGAGCCATATGAAATCAAATTTACAAGTTTTTAATGAAAATGAATGAAAAGAATCGATTTTTATAGGACAAGTCAACAACCACAACTCACTTATTCAATCAAACGACAGTTGGTAAACTACTGATGATGAGTAAAATAAAACAGCCGCAACACTATTTATATCTTAGGTAAATTTATTACATTTGTAATATGCGTGTAACGAAAATACTATTTATAGCAAGTATTGTGTGTGTATTTTCAGTTTCATGCAAAAAAAACAAGGATAACCCCTCCCCCGCTGCAAGTTCAACTACCAACGGTAATAATAATCCGCTAGATTCACTTTCTTACATTGTGATTAACTTAAATGGTATGAAAAACACCAATGGAAAGATTAACGTAGCAGTGTATAATTCAGAGCAAACGTTTAATGATCCTAATCAGGCTTATAGGGAATTGTTTTTGACTACTACAGGTGGAAACATGATTATTAACATTGATAGCTTACCTGCTGGGCAGTACGCCTTTGGCATTTTTCATGACGAAAACGATAATGCAACTATTGATGCTAATTTTGTAGGTATACCGCAAGAAGGTTTTGCTTTCTCTAACAATGCCTTGGGCAGTTTTGGCCCTCCTACTTGGGCACAAGCACAATTTGATTTACCTTTAAAGAGTACTGTTACTCAAAGTATTTCGCTGAAATTTTATTAAGTACTTACTCAAACACAAACAACTAAAAATCAGCACCATACATATTACGGTACTATGTATATTTTAAAAATATTTCCAATAATTAAATCCCCAACGAACACATTTTTAAAAATATTATAAAAAAAATTTGTAGTTTATAAAATATACTTATATTTGCATCCCGTTTAGCAATAAACAGATATTGGGAGCTTAGCTCAGCTGGTTCAGAGCACCTGCCTTACAAGCAGGGGGTCACTGGTTCGAACCCAGTAGCTCCCACCAAAGCGGGGATTTCAAATATAAAGTTTGAATCCCCGCTTTTTATTTCCGCTGCATCCTTAGACAATTGCGAGAAGTAGCGGATGAAGAAATTCACTTCCTTGGTTCGACATCTGTTATTTTTCTTATCATACTGAATACCCTCCGGAAATATTACTCTTTGCATTATCACTCTATCCTTAAAAGTTAGTACATCCCACATTCTGTGCAGGTTTTCAGCCATTTCTAAAGCAACATCTACGCATTTTTCAAGGTTCGACACTCGTTTTCCGCTCTCATTATAGGCATCCTCCATTTACTTAAGTTCTTCCCGATAAGTATTTCCGTAACGTTGGTAAAGATCAAGCGTAATTTCTTCAATCATGAAGCGTTCTTCGAGCCTTTTCAATTTGTGATTGATCCCCATTATTTGTTCCCTGAATTTTACCTTGTCTTCCTCCCTTTCTCGGTTTATTTTGTTGTAGGTGGCTATTACCTGCTTCTTTACGAAATCCTTTGTATCGGGCAATAATTCCCATTTTAAGTATTCTAGGACTTGTTTGAAATAACGGTGCAGATCGTTGCCACTTTTATTATTGCAACAACCCTTGGTATTGCACTTATAATAAGGTAAATTTTTCGACTTTATTAAATACCCCCTCATAGGTTGCCCGCAATGCCCACATTTCAAGAATCCTTTCAAAGGAATCGGTTCGTTTTCAAAATGTAAACTATAACCATGTTCATTTTTTTCAACTTCAATATTTGCCTTTATAAAAAGCTCGTGAGAAATTAATGGTTCATGAATTCCTTTTACAAGTTTACCTTCTATAAGTTTATGCGACATATATCCGCAGTAAAATGGGGTTCGGAAATATTCAGAAATTCTTCTTTCGTCAACTTCTAATCCGAATAATGCCAGTCGTCTTGAAATATCTGCCGAAGAAAGTTTTTCATAGGCTTTCCATTCAAAGGCTTTTTTAAATATTCTTCCTTTATCATTCAAAACAATTTTATTTTTCCCTTCTTGCCTTACAATTTCATAACCAAAAGGCGCTTTGCCACACCACCTTCCGCTATTCATTGCTTCTTTCATTCCGGCAACAGATTTTTCTCTTCTTAGTTGATTATCATACTCACTAAAAATGAATTGAATGTTTTGTTGTAACTTCCCACTCGGAGTTGAAGTATCTGTAGGC
>JBASCV010000226.1:0-3679 GCA_049651825.1 Bacteroidia bacterium | reverse complement strand
AGCTTGAATACCATTTTTGTTGATAGTACGCAATGCTGAAGTTGAAATACGCAACGTAATCCATTTATCTTCTTCCGGTAAAAAGAATTTTTTAACTTTTAAGTTAACGTTAAACTTTCTTTTTGTTTTGGTATTAGAGTGAGATACTTTATTACCCACAATTGCCTTTTTACCTGTGATTTCGCAAACTCTTGACATTGTATTTTCTATTTAAAATATGTTCTAACTTTTTTCGGACTGCAAATATACGATATTACAATAGTATTTTCCAAATAAATTTGAAAAAACTACCTTTAAAACGTATTATTTTTTATTTTGATACCCTTCTGGCTTCAATTTTATATCTTTTTTAATCTCAAATCGATATGAACTTTTATCCAAAATGTTTATTTTTTCATTTATTGTATTAAATCCTGTTGCTTCTATTGTTACATCATATGTGCTACCTGGCACTAAAATCATAATAAACCTTCCTGATAATGGATTTGGCACATAGGTACCTACCAATTCGTTGGTTTTATCGTTATTTACGGTAATAAAAACATCGGTATAATTTAAGCGTTGGGTTGAGTCGGCCGAAACAATATCACCAAGTATTACCGAATATTCTGGTTCTACATCGTTAAAAGTTACACGGTAAATATCTAAATCGCCTAAACCACCTTCGCGTAAAGCCGACATATACCCAAACCTACCATTGCTTGCCATACGGAAATTATAATCATCCTCAGGTGTATTTACAGGATAGCCCATATTTTTAGGATTACTAAATTTTTGAGTCGTAGCATCTTTCTCTACCTTAAAAATATCATATCCTCCAATGGTAGTTAATCCGTTTGAACTAAAAAACAAGGTTTTACCATCAGGCGAAATGTTTGGAAAATCTTCATTAAAAGGTGTATTGATTTCTGGACCGAGATTTATTGCTGGCCCCCAAGTACCATTGGGTAATTTATTGCTCACATAAATATCGGTTCCGCCAAATCCTCCACTTCTATCGCTTGCAAAATACAATACCGAACCATCATTGTTAATACATGCGGCAATTTCCTCAGCCGATGAATTAATATTATCAGCTAATTTTTCAGGTGTTTTATAGTTTTTACCTTTTTCGCCAGTAGTTAAATAAATATCTCCTACCCCTTTGTTATTAGTATAATAAAGCAACATTGCATCGCCCGAACCAGACAAACCTATCACTTCTTGCTCGCCATCTTTTTTTACAATGGGCGTTTCAAAACGTTTTGCCTTTAAAAATGTACCGTTGCTTTCTTTGGAAATGTAAACTGCTGGCGCATAGGTTCCATCTTCTCCAACTTTTTCATCACCCGACTCTTGTCTACGCGAGTTGTAAATTATAAACGATTCATCGTTTGGCACAAAAGGATAATAATCGGCATACGGGGAGTTTACATTGGGCCCTAAATTTTCGAACGTTACATTTACCGGAAACTTCATCAACTCCTTAGCATTGATACAAAACTGAATTTGACGATCAACGTCTTTCAAATTTTCTACATTGCCTCTACCAGTTTGTTTAAATTGCGTGTATGTTTTAATGGCATCATCCAAGCGGTAGGCATAATGATATGCTCTGGCCAATAAATAAAGTGCATTAGGGTCGTATTTAGGCTTACGGGTAATGGTTTCTAAATAAGGAATTGCTTTTGATTTGTTGATGTTGGTATTCAAATAACAAATGGCTATGTTGTAGTTATAGTTGTCGTTTTTAGGGTCTTCTTCGCGCAAAGCTAAATAATCATCTAAAGCTCCTTCAAAATTACCCATCAACAATTTTTGCTCAGCATCATAAGCCGTTATTTTTCCCGAACCTTGAGCAAAAGTTGATGCATTAATAAACAAAAGACAAGAAATTGAAAAACCAAGAACTATTTTTTTCATATGTGTTTTAAAATAGGTGCAATGTTGAGAAAACAAAGATACACAAAAGGTGTAAATACTATGTTAAGAAAAAACAAATCTACATATTATAATAGGCCCTCAAGCCTATAGCATGTTGTAATTTAAGTGCAGGATTTACACCCATATTTATACGCTCGTAAGTGGGGTTATACAAAAGCTGAATTGTCATTTTAGGGTTCAAATTTAGGTTAGCTCCTACCCCAGCAAAAGCTCCCATTCCTAAACCCACAGGCCTACGAAATAACAAAGCCGAAGCAAAAGCCGCATTGTTGAAATAGCTGGTAAGGTCAACCCTTAGGTTATTGATTAATATTTCGTTTTTATCAAACTTAGCCAAGGTTGCGTGCAAACCACCTTCTACTAGCCAATTTATTTTAGCACTTTCGCCAAAAATATGTTGATAACCAAATTGTAGCATCATGCGTTGTTCGCGTCCTCTGATTTCAAATGTTTTGATGCGGTTGTTTATTTGGGTTGAATTAGCTGGTTGTGGCGTAACAATTGTAAAGTTGCCACTTGCAGTTAAATTTACCAAGTTTAAATTAATTAAAATAGAGTTGGCAACATCAACAGAATAGATAGTGTGCAAGCCTATCATCATCGCTGGGCTATACCTCATGTTGGTAGGCATATCACCAGGAGTAAATGTCCAAGTATGGTAATCAACATTAAGTGCTTGAGCAATTTGATCGGGTTGGCCAGAGTAAGCATAGCCACCTAGTTCCAAATTAATTTTTTGGTTCATCAGGCTATTGTCCCAATTGTTTCTATTGCCATCAATATCAAAGCCATAACCATCGTACATATTAGCAGTGTACTGATTGGCAAAATAAGAACCAATGTATAAGCCAAAACGGAAGCCTTTTTTTTGTACATAAGGCTCTTGGTCAGTAGTACTGGTTTCTGATTCGGTGTTTTCTTCGTCTTGGGCTTTGCATGGATTACAAACTATCAAAAGTGGCAGAAGAAGAAAAAAACAACTAAACTTTTTTATGGGTGTGCTCATGAAATAATGTTAGAATAAATTCAGATAATTAGTCGTTTTTAATAGCAACTAATGGCTTAACATTATGAATATCAGCATATTCTTTTAATTTATCCACTTCACTAACATCTATGTAGTTAGCAATATTACTATTTCTAATATTTAACCACGTTGAATATTGTTTGGGATATAAATTTTTATTGGGTTCGCTTGAAATAATATAACCAACAGCATTACTATCAAAAACTTGATTTAACATTGCAATAACACCCATATCATTTTGTATATGATACAGACCTCTTTCTAAATCAACAGATTGAGCAAAAACAACCCTTTCGTTTTTTCCAATAATATCAATCTTTAATGGAATCGCGAGGTTAGGTATTTCGTTTGCGGAAAACTCTGTCTCAATATTATATTGATTCTGAATTTTAGGATATAATGAAGTTTTTAAATCTTCGAATTTATTATGTTTTATCATGGAAGACTCCATAATATTTTCATCAACATACTTTTTGTAAAGAGTTTTAATCAAATCAGAATCTGCTAATTTATCTATTTTTTTTAACTCACTAAAATTTAAAATCGAATTACTATACTTTGTAAGGTAATTAATATAACTAGAGTTAAAAGCAGGATTAATGATTGCGACATCTGTGTTTTCAAAAAGAGTGGTCGTTTTTTTATTTTGTTCAATAACTTCCAATGATATTTGTCTTAAAATATTTTTTAAATATTTATATATATCATTGTTTAAGAGCTCTTTAGTAA
>JBASCV010000225.1:0-6371 GCA_049651825.1 Bacteroidia bacterium | reverse complement strand
ATCCAATTGTGCTTCTTCATTAGGTGTAACTTTGTTTTTACCAATATTACCACCAATAATAATGTTTGTTTTGCGTTTTTTTAAGCGTTCAACAGCAGCTTCTACTCCCCCATTGTTAAAGCCCATTCTGTTAATTAACGCCTCATCTTCGGGTAGCCGAAACATGCGTGGTTTTTCGTTTCCAGGTTGTGCCTTCGGGGTAAGTGTACCTATTTCGACAAAACCAAAACCATAAGCACCAAGCTCATCAAACAATTTTGCATCCTTGTCAAAACCAGCTGCTAAACCCACAGGGTTTGGGAAAGTAAGTCCAAATAACTTCTTTTCTAATCGTTTATCATTCACCGTATAAATACTGCGAGTTACAGCCGAAACACCAGGAATAGAAAATGCTAACTTTATCGCCTTGAACACCATGTGATGAATGGTTTCGGGCTGAAAAAGGAAAAATATTGGTTTTATTAAACGTTTGTACATTTTGTTTAGATGTGAGATGTGAGATTTGAGATGTGAGATGATTGAACTTTGGGTTCTAAAATCTCACTACTCAAATCTCATATCTAATTTTATTGAAGAATATCTCTAGCAACAATTTCTTTCATAATTTCATTTGTTCCGGCATATATTTTTTGAACACGACTATCTGCATAAGCACGTGCTATCCAATACTCCCAGATATAACCGTACCCACCATGTAATTGTAAACACTCATCAACTACTTTACATTGCAAATCAGTCATCGCTGTTTTCATCATTGCTGCTGTTGTTACATCCAACTCTTTTTTCAAATGTAACTCAATACATCTATCTACAAAAACACGCCCAATTTGAGTTTCAGTAGCCATTTCAGCTAGTTTGAAACGCGTATTTTGAAATGAAGCAACAGGTTTACCAAAAGCAATACGGTCTTTGGTATATTGAATTGTTTTTTCAATAGCTGCTTCGGCAGTTGTAATGCCCATAATACCAACCAATAAGCGTTCTTGTGGAAGTTCCTGCATCAAATACTTAAATCCTGCTCCTTCTTGTCCTAATAAACAATCTACAGGTACTTTAACATTATCAAAAAACAATTCGCAAGTATCTTGTGCTTTCATACCTACTTTTTTTAGCGGTTGCCCCTTGGTATAACCCGCCATACTCGAATCCATTATCAATAAACTGGTACCTTTTGCTCCGGCAGCAGGGTCGGTTTTTACAACAACAATAACCATATCGCACATGTAACCATTAGTGATAAAGGTTTTTGAACCATTAACAATATAATGGTCGCCTTGTTTTACAGCAGTAGTTTTAATCCCTTGCAAATCGCTTCCTGCTGCAGGTTCGCTCATGGCAATTGCTGTAATTACTTCGCCAGAAACCATTTTAGGCAACCATTTTTTCTTTTGTGCTTCGGTACCATAATGAAGAATGTAAGGCGCAACTATATCAGAATGTAAAAAGAATCCAGGTCCAGTACAACCTGTTTTTGAAAGCTCTTCAATAATTATAGTACTATAAATAAAATCAACCCCTGAACCGCCATATTCGGCTGGTACACTCGGACAAAGAATCCCCATTTCACCCGCTTTTAACCATGCTTCGCGAGATATTTGTTGGTCTTTTTCCCACTCATCGTGAAATGGAACAATTTCTTTTTCATAAAAATCTTTTACTGCTGTTCTGAACATTTCATGTTCTTCGGTAAATAATGTACGTGGTATCATGTTTAGTTTTTAGTGTTTAATGTTGAGTTTTTAGTGTATAGTTTGTGGCTTTAAATGCACCATATTTATTGTTTTACAGCTTCTTTGGAACGATGGTATAAAACGGTTTTTATGCCTACCTTAAAATTAAGATTTCCATATATATTTTCAGCGTTTCTTATTACTCTACTATCGAACATATCAGTAGTCATTTTTGTTTTTAGATATAATAATCCATATCCAGCCTCAGCATATATGGAAAAACGATTGCATGGATAATATTCATAACCCAATACAGGAATGGCTTTGAATTGACGGTATTGATAAGGTAAACTAATGCCTCCTGTTCCACACCACCAATACCAAGGATTAGGTGGCTCAGGCACTTCGTTATAACGAACTTTATTTCCATAAGCTTGGGCAAATTGAGTATAAGAAATTAAAGCACCAGCATAAACGCCTGATAATTTATTTTTATTCAAGTGCCTGTAATAAAAACCAGTAGCACCAACAATGTTATAGAAATCTGTTTTAAAAATTGTATTAAAATCAGTGCCAATATTGTCAATAGTTGCGCCATAAGTATTTTGTTTTTGTCGGTACAAAACGCCAAAAGCAGTTTGTGGATACGACATAAACTTATTTTTACCGTATTCTACATTGCCTGTTATTGCAACTTGCCTTTGAGCATAAGTACTTGATATACAAAAACTTATAACCAAAAAGAGTATTTTTTTCATTTGTTTAATTCAATTTATAACATTGTGCCATTCGCTCATTTCTCGATAAACTCGAAAAGACCCTACGCACATTCATTTTGTAACAATTATAACTTCTTCTTACCAAAAATACTATAAAATAATCTTATTGTTTCTTAATTCGTGAATTTGAGTTGAAGAATATCCCATTTTAATAAGTTCTATCTCTGTGTGTTGACCTTGAAGAGGCGCTGGATGTTCAATATTAAATTCAAATCCACTAAATTTAATAGGCAAAGCAAATTGTAACATTTTTCCTTCACCCTCATCATCAAAATAACGCACCATTTTTCGAGCCACAACTTGCTCATTACTCAATGTTTCGTTCAGCGATAATACAGGTGAAGCACAACAATCGGCAGGTACTAGCTTTTGAGTCCAATAATCGCGTGTATTGCTTTTAAAAATGGTAGCCACTTGTTCCATTGTTTGTTTGGCTTGTTCTTCTGAAGTCATGTACATGGGAATTAAATTCTCACGTTCAACAGCTTTGCAAAAACGTTCCCAAAATTTGAATTCCAAAGCGCCCAAAGCCATGTATTTGTTATCGGCTGTTTGGTATACGGCATAACATGGGAGCGTACCAACCAACATTCCTTTTTGTACTGAATTTAACTGCGCTAAAGCAGTGGTATGGTGCGCAAGCAAACCATCCATCATGGATATATCAATGTATTGACCTACTCCTGAAATTTTTTGTTGTACAATAGAAGCCAATATACCAACCGCTGCATTTAAAGCACCTCCCACAATATCGGCAATCTGAAAATTAGGAATAAAAGGTGTTTTTTCATTCCTATCAAGCACCCCACTATAACTGCAATAATTGATATCGTGCCCAGCAAGCTTACTATATGGACCAGTTTGCCCATAGCCTGTAATAGAGCAATAAACAATACTGGGTTTTATTTTTTTTACAGTATCGTAATCAATCCCTAATTTTTGAACTACCCCAGGGCGAAAGCTTTCCACCACAACATCTGCGTTTTCAAGTAATTTTAAAAAAACAGTCTTGCCTTCCACCTTAGTGATATCAATAGCAACAGAACGTTTATTACGGTTTACTGCATTAAAAAAAATAGAATTATTGTTTTGTATCGGTGGTATTGAGCGCGCATAATCGCCCATACCAATATCTTCAATTTTAATAACATCTGCACCCATATCGGCCAAATGCAATGTACACATAGGCCCTGGCAGCAAGCGTGTGAGGTCGAGAACGGTTATTCCTTTTAGAGGTTTATGTTCCAATGTTTTTTAGTATTTATAACAATGTTTGCTTAAAGCGAACACCATAATGTTTGTATCCCACTATTTATTGATTATCAGCAAACCAATTTTTGCTTGTTCGGTATACAGTACCTTTAAAAAGAGCAACAGTTTCGTGTTTTTGATTTTTTATAGTTACTTGATATACGGCAATTTTGTTTGATAAACTAAGCTCAACAGCTTCTGCAATAATTTCGTCCCCTTCTTTTAACGATAGGGTATGCGAAATGCTAGTTTCAACCGAAACACTCATTCGTCCGTGCGAATTAGATGCAAAAGCCAAAGCACTATCGGCTAGCGAATAAGTAATACCACCATGCGCTATTGCAAAACCATTGAGCATTTCTTTACGAATAATCATTTTCAAAATGCAGTGACCTTGTTCAACTTTTATGCGTTCAATACCCAACCATTGGCTAAACCAATCGGTATCATACATTTTGTTTACAATTTTTTGTGACAACGAATTATCCGACATAATTAATAAATTACAAGAAACAGAATATCAAATATATTGAATTTTCAGGTGGCTTTTGTTATCAATTTCAATTCAACAAAATATTCATGAAATTACTATTTTACCACTTAAATATTAACTAACTTAGCCATTCAAAACTTAAATAACTATGATACAATCGAAATCTACTATAGAAATGACAAAAGTTCACAATTTTAGTGCAGGTCCAGGAATATTGCCTGCCGAAGTATTACAACAAGCTGCCGAAGCCTGCATCAACTTTGATAATTTAAACCTTTCATTGCTTGAAATTTCGCACCGCAGTAAAAACTTTGAAGCTGTTATTCTTGAAGCTCGTGAGCTTGTAAAAGAATTGCTTGGTGTTAAAGATGGCTATCAAGTACTTTTTCTTGGTGGTGGCGCTAGTTTACAATTTGCAATGGTGCCTTACAATTTACTTCGTACCGAAGGCACCGCAGGTTATGTAAATACAGGTGTTTGGGCATCAAAAGCAATTAAAGAAGCTAAAATGATTGGCAACACAAAAGTTGTTGCATCATCAGAAGATAAAAAATTTAGCTACATCCCTAAAGGTTACGAAATACCAAGTGATTTAGATTATTTACACATTACCTCAAATAATACTATTTACGGTACACAAATGAAAAGTTTTCCGAAAACGAATGTACCATTGGTGTGCGATATGAGTAGTGATATTTTTAGCAGAAAGGTAAATGGAAATGATTTTGCACTGATTTATGCAGGCGCACAAAAAAACATGGGCCCTGCAGGTGCTACAATGGTTGCCGTACGAGAAGACGTACTAGGAAAAACTGGCCGCAAAATGCTTTCTATGCTTGATTATCAAGTGCAAATAAAAGGTGATAGTATGTACAATACACCACCGGTGTTTCCAATTTATGTATCGTTATTAACGCTAAAATGGTTAAAGAAAAATGGTGGCGTAGAATGGATTGAAAAAGTAAATCAACAAAAAGCGGATACGTTATACAACGAAATTGACCGTAACTCGCTATTTGTAGGCACCACAGCTGTAGAAGACCGTTCTAACATGAATGTTACTTTTGTAATGCATAAACCTGAGTTAGAACCAGAATTTGATAAATTAGCTAAAGAAGCGAACTTAAGCGGTATACGTGGGCATCGTGATGTAGGCGGATACCGTGCTTCGTTATACAATGCGCTTCCGCTAGAAAGCGTAAATGCATTGGTAGAAGTAATGCAATATTTTGAAAAAAAGTTTGCTTAAATATAAAATAACCTATCGTTCTACAACTCCCGTTATATATCAAATTATAGCGGGAGTTTTTGTTTACACTAAAAAGTGTATCAAAAATGATATAATTTAAACCCTAAACAAGTAAAGTATTAATTTTAAGAATGTGTTAAACCCTAGAATGTGAATAAGCTTGTTAATTAAGCACAATCTAAAGTGCTTTGGCTCACACAATTTTAGTAATTTTGTACTTTCACACACATACTATTTTTATGAGCAAATTATCAGATAGAATCACTCACTTATCGGAGTCGCAAACGCTAGCAATGGCAAAAAAAAGTAGAGAATTGCAAGCACAAGGTAGAGATATCATAAGCCTTAGTATTGGAGAGCCCGATTTTAATACTCCTGATTTTATTAAAGATGCTGCTAAAAAAGCTATCGAAAATAATATTACACGTTATACACCCGTTGCCGGACTTCCTGAATTGCGCAAAGCTATTTCGGAAAAGTTTAAACGCGATAACGGATTAAGCTATAGCCCAGAACAAATTGTTGTTTCAACAGGTGCAAAACAATCCATTGCAAACATTATTTTGAGTTTGGTTAACTCTGGCGAAGAAGTAATAGTTCCAATTCCGTATTGGGTTAGTTATATCGAAACCATTAAATTGGCCGAAGGCATTCCGGTTACAATACCTACAAGTGTTGATTCTAACTTCAAAATTACAGCCGAACAATTAAAAAAGGCAATCACACCTAAAACCAAAATGTTGGTATTTAGCACGCCTTGCAATCCTAGTGGGTCGGTGTACAACAAAGCTGAGCTGAAAGCAATTGCTGATGTTGTGATGCAATATCCTGACTTGTATGTAATTTCTGACGAGATATACGAACACATTAATTTTTCGGGCAAACACGAAAGTTTAGCTCAATTTGAATCGGTTTACGAGCGTGTGATT
>JBASCV010000224.1:0-13959 GCA_049651825.1 Bacteroidia bacterium | reverse complement strand
CCATTATAGTATTCCTCTTTTGTAGGCGAATCAATCGTTTCGCCATCATATAATTTCACAAATTTGTAATGAGGTGCGTGATCGCTAATAATGGGCATTACACGAAATGAAGAACCAACTGTCATCCAATGAATAGCCGGCTTCAAATGCTGCGATGCACTATCTTGCGCGTTTATCAATTTAGCTTGAGGCACTAAATTTTTTAAAATATTATTTACCGAATTGTTCCCATAAACAGTTGGCTGATTAACAAATAGCTTATCATATAGCTGTGGCACATCCAATAAATGATCATAATGAGCATGAGTAACAAAAACAGCCGAAACATTTTTTAAGTTGGGTATTGATCCTAATTCTTTTATTACAGAAGTATCGGGTTGAATAAACAAGTGGCTTTTTTTAGGCTTAAACCAATTTTTGTAGTGCAATGCTCCATTAGAAAAAAAAGGATCGAAAGCAATTGTTGTTTCGCCTTTAGTAAGCAATATACCGCCAGCACCAAGGTATTGTATCGAAATATTTTTTTGAGTGGTAACACCTGTTAAGTGCATTTCTTTTACAGGCTGTAACTTTGCAAAGAATTTTTTTTCGTTGTTATTATACTTAGGCGAACAATTGTATGATGCGTTTTGAGCAAATAGTTGAACACCTAACTTTAAAACAATAAGAAGCGCAATAATTATGTTTTTTTTAATCACAACGCTAGTATATAATTAACAATCAATGTGTATCTTCTTTAACCGTTGGAAGTACAGGTGGCTGCATAACATAGCCACATTTATTGCAAGTTCGCAACTGCTCACTACCATAAAATTCGGCAAAGGTTGCCTGAAACTGAGTCATTATGTTTGTAAGCGCAAAATATTTTTCAAAAAGTTTATTATTGCATTTTTCGCAAAACCACAACAACCCATCTTTTTCAGTTTCTCTGCGCTTACGCTCCATTACCAAACCTATTGTGTTTGGCCCACGCTGCGGATTGTGCGGAACTTTTGGAGGCAATAAAAATATTTCGCCCTCTTTAATAGGCACATTTACCGCTTGCCCTTCATCTTGTATTTTTACAACAATATCGCCTTCTAGTTGGTAAAAAAATTCTTCACTTTCATTGTAATGAAAATCTTTTCTGGAGTTTGGACCACCCACAACCATTACAATAAACTCAGTATTTTCATATACCACCTTATTACCTACAGGAGGTTTCAGCAAATGACGATTTTCGTCAATCCACTTTTTAAAATTTAAAGGATGAAGTATAGCCATTAGTAATTAAAAAAATTAGATTTTAACCACAATTTGGAATGAATAAACACGTTGAGCAGCTAAATATGCCGGACGCACCATTACCTCACGGTTAAATGCATTATTTACTACAAAGTTAACTTTAGCAAATTTATTCATCTGGTACGATAAACGGAAATCCCAAATTACATCTCCGTTATCATTTGCCATACGATATGCTTTCATTCCAGGGAAATTAGCCTCGTTATCGCCAAATATTTTATCAATATTTTCCATAAAACTATTTGCTCTTACACTTGCTCCTAAACTCCATTTTTTATAATCAAATTGAATGTCGCCTTTTCCTGTATGTTGATATCTGTATTTTAACAAATCAGTTGGAAGTGTATTTTTTGCAGTATCTACAGCGGGGTCAAAATCTGTTTGACGTGGGTCTATATATGTATAACCCAACAATGTAGTTACATTAAATGGCCCTATTTTACCTTGCCCCATCATTGAAAGCTCTATACCTGCAATACGCGTATTTCCAACATTTTGCGATTGGAAGCCTAAGCCTAACAATGATGGTGTATTAAACGGTGGTGTTGGTATACCATACTGACCAAAAGTAAACTCCATCATATTTCTGTACTCCGACCAAAAAAGAGCAACATCTAAAAAGCCTTTAAATTCGCCAACTTTAACGCCTTGTTTTAATGCCAATTCAGCACTCCAACCAGTTTCTGGTCGTAAGCTATCATTAGGATATACCTCCAGACCGCTTGCGCTTGTACGGATATAACGCTCTGCAATGGTTGGGAAACGGAAGCCTTGTCCGAAAGAGGTTCTTAAAAACGTATATTCTTTTAGTTTATAATTCAACCCTGCGCGAAACACAGGTTTTACCTTCGAGTTTTTTATAACAGGTTTTGATGCGTCAAACAACCAGTTAATATTTTCAGCGGTTTCAATACTATCTGTTTTAAAATATTCGCCCCTCAAACCTAAAGATGCTGTTAAACGATCAAACTTTTTATCAAACTGTGTAAATCCGGCTATGTTGGTACTGTAATGTGTACCGTAAATAGCTCCTGAATGCACCTCGCTATAAACGTTCATCAAACCAGTTGTCATTGTAAGGCCATTTGCAAAACGGTGTTGGTATTGATACTCGGCATAGTACAACTCCGATGTGTTTGACGAATTTGCTTGATTTAAGTCAACCGTTTGAAAAAGACGAGTTCTCAATGAATGACGCGTACGCTGTGTTGTATATACAATATACGGGTCAATGGTTGTTCTTCTGGCATTATAACCAATAGTAGCACCTCCCTGAGGATATAATGCTGAATCAGGGTTTGCCCAAATAACATAAACACCTCCACTACTATTCATGTTGTTTACATTAACCCCTGCAGTAAGGCCTGGTATGTTTTTAAATCGGTATCTTAAGTTTGCATTTAACCTTATACGTTGCTCATAATCAGTGTATTTATAACCATCGTCATCATACAAATTACCTCCAACAACTAGGTCAAACTGTCCTAATTTTTGAGCATGGTAAAAGTTAATTCCGTGATAAGTTGGATGTTTACCATTCCACCACGTAACAAGTTCTTTACGCTTTGGTTTATCATAAACGGCACTATTAAAAATTACTTTTGTTTCAGGTTCATCTTTTGCATAACCTGTTCTAAAATTAATAACGCCATTTATTGCAGAAGAACCAAACAATGCAGAAGAAGCTCCTTTTATTACTTCAATTTGTTCGCAATTTTCTATCGGCAAAAAACTCCATTTTACATCCCCTTGATGTGCAGTTAATAATGGTATTTCATCAACAGTAACCAACACACGACTACCTGCACCATAGCTAAATCCTGCACCACCTCTAATGTTTGCTTGCCCATCTATAATGCTAACACCTGGTACTTGTTCCACCACCTTATCAACAGATGTTGCTGCTTTATTTTCGCCTAATGTAGGTTTTATAACCTCCATAGAAACAGTTACTTCATTCAACTTTTGCTCAAACTTACCAGCCGAAACAACAACAATATCAAGCGTTTTTGAATCTGGCTCCAACAAAACATCCATTTTAATGGTGTCGTTTTCTTTGGCTTCAATTGTTTTCACCTGCGATTTATAACCAACGTATTTAAACTCCGTTTTGTGAGTACCCGGAGTTATTTTAAAGAAATACTTACCATCAATATCAGTTGCAGTACCCGATACATCATCCACAACAACACTTGCACCTACAATGGTTTCTTTATTCTTGGCGTCAGAAACAGTTCCTTTAATATAAGCATTTTGTGCAAACAAAGCACCTGTTAAGGGAATACCAAATAATAATGTAACTATTTTTTTCATAATTTATTTATTGAAACTTTAATACTATATCTCTTATTTTGAGTGAATGCTAAATTCTTAAATTTTATACTTTTGTTAAAAAACAACCCTGCAATATACAAAATATTGTTTTTATAAAAATTTCATGTCCGAAAATTTAAAACATAAAATTGCACTTACACTCATCCCCAATATTGGCGATATATTGGCAAAACGATTAGTGGCTTATTGCGGGAGCCCACAAGCGGTATTTGAAGAAAAAAAATCATCACTTGAAAAAATTCCTGGAATTGGTCAAACACACGCAAATGCCATTACAAACAAGGTTGATTTTGATAGGGCGGAGAAAGAAATTCTGTTTTTAGAAAAAAATGATATTACTCCTCTTTTTTATCTCGATAGCAACTACCCTAAACGCCTGAGTCATTGCGAAGATAGCCCTGTGATGCTTTATTACAAAGGTAATGCCGATTTAAACAATCCTAAAATAATAAGTATAGTAGGAACACGTGAAGCTACAGAATATGGAAAAGCACTATGCGAACAATTGGTAAAAGACCTTGCGGAACACAATGCTTTAATTGTAAGTGGTTTGGCCTATGGAATAGATATTTGTGCACACAAAGCAGCACTTAACAATTCCTTGCCAACGGTATGTACGCTAGCACATGGCTTGGATAGGATATATCCAGCTGTTCATCAGCAAACAGCTCAAAAAATGTTGGAAAAAGGTGGGTGGCTTACCGATTTTATGAGTGGAACCAATCCTGATAGAGAAAACTTTCCAAGAAGAAATAGAATTGTAGCAGGTATTGCCGATGCAACAATTGTAATAGAATCAAAAAAAACGGGTGGCTCACTCATTACTGCCGATATTGCAAATAGCTACAATAGGGATGTATTTGCTTTTCCTGGAAGAATAAATGATATTCAATCGGAAGGATGCAATAATTTGATAAAACAAAATAAAGCCGCCTTAATACAATCAGCTGCTGATATTGTATATATTTTGGGCTGGGAAACAGCAAAAAATAAAAAAAATCAACCACAACAAAAACAGTTGTTTTTAGAGTTATCAAAAGAAGAAGAAATATTAGTGAATGCTTTAAAAGAAAAAACATCCATTACTATTGATGATTTATGTTTTATTTCTAAAATGCCCATGAGCAAAGTTTCGGCACTACTGCTTAATCTTGAGTTTTCGGGAGTTGTAAAATCATTCCCAGGTAAGGCTTACGGACTCAATTAAATTTCAATCAAAATAAAATGCCATACGCAGAATTCAAAAAAATAAAAGTTAATTATAGCGATACAGGAAAAGGTCGTGTAATTGTGTTATTGCATGGTTTTTTAGGCGCGTCCGAAATTTGGGACGAATTTGTAAAAAAACTATCAAAAAGATTTCGTGTTATTGCTATTGATTTACCAGGCCACGGAAAAACACCGTCAATAGGCTATTATCACAGCATGGAATTGTTGGCACAAAGTGTAAAAGCTGTACTTAATAAAGCGGGTGTAAGGCGTTATGTTATTGTAGGGCACTCTATGGGTGGATACGCATCGCTTGCCTTTGCGGAATTATATCCCGAAAATGTTTGCGGATTATGTTTATTTCATTCAACATCGTATAGCGATACCGAAGAAAAGAAAAAAGATAGAGAACGAATTATACGTTTAGTAAAAAAAGAGCACAAACATTATATAAACGAGGCTATAACAGCATTGTTTGCAAAAGAAAATACAGAGCTCTTTAAAAACGAAATAGAAATAGCTAAAAAAATAGCTAATCAAACCACCAAACAGGCTATTATTAATAGCTTGGAAGGCATGAAAGAACGTAAAAGCCGAGAGCTGATTTTAAAATTTGCAAACTACCCAATTCTGTTTATTGGAGGGAAAAAAGATACAGTTATTAATTACGAAACTCTATATCCACAAGTAGGCGCTTGCAAATACCCGTACTTAGTGCTTTTAGAAGATGCTGCCCACATGGGGTTTTATGAGGCTAAAAAAATTACACTCAAAGAATTAGAATTGTTTGCTTCGAGGTGTTTTAGAAATCGGTTTTAAGTATTTAAATAAAACCACCACAGCCCATTTCTCGATTAAATCGAAATGACCTATGCGCATTGTTTTAATAGCTTATCATAAGCGATGACCGTGCGCTGTCAGTCTGAGCTTGTCGAAGACTGTGTGTGAACTTTTTTTTCTCAAAAATATTATGCTTTAAAAAGTCATCGAAACACTCACAGTTGGTAAAATCGGCAACTGATCTACACGTTTGTATTGCACTCTATCAAAATAAAAAATGTTTTTTCTGCTATATACATTTGTTGCACCTGCCGAAACCTCCAACTTTGTGTTTTCATAAAATTCAAAGGTGCGTTTAATGTTCACATCCAAACGATGGTACCATGGTAATTCTTTTGATTCTGTTTTATTAAAGAAATAGTTCAGTTCGCCATTTGTTGTTGTATAGTCTGTAGATAAACCATCTGTAAAATTCAAGTCTTCATAAAAACCACCTGTTGGCAAAAACGGGAAGCCTGAACCAATGTTCCAACGAGCGTCTAACTCCCAATTGCGATTTTTACCAAACGTATATGAACCAACAATATTGGCGTTGTGTCGTCTGTCAAAATTAGGACGATAAGAAACCAAATTGCCATTTTCATCTTGCAATACGCCATCAAACCTATTTACATAATTTAATGAGTATACTAACCATAAATAAGCTCTTTTACGGTCGTACTTCAGCACCACATCAACCCCTCTTGCTTTACCAGTTTCTATTATAAAATCTTTTTTCAAATAATCGGGTTTATCGGCATTATCAGCAACATCATCGTATAACTTATTTCTGTTTAAATTAGCAAGCTGCGTAAAATCTTTATAATAGCCTTCTACATTCAAATCAAAATGTTTTCCTAAATCAAATTCAAAACCAGCAACATAGTGGTTTGCCTTTTGTAGTTTATGTTTAATGTCTCTAACGGAGCCATCTTCTTCAGTAAATGTTTCAGGAATATTACTAGGTCCGGCTAAAAAACCATAAAACAAATTAACAACATCTTTATCCGAGTTTGCAGCAATCAGATTTTGAGAATACATACCTGTAGCCACTTTTAAACGAGCCGCTTTTGTAATGTTCCACTTTAAGCTCAAACGAGGCTCTGGCGAAGCATTGGCCATAGAAGCATAGTATTGAAATCTAAAGCTTGGCTCTATCAATAATTTTTTATGTTTTGACACCCATTTGTATTTTGCATAAGCGCCAATTTCTGTAGTACTTTCTTGTTGTGATATATGACGATTGACAGAATTGTATAAATCAAAGTCGGTTTGAAATCCAAGTACTTCTACACCATAATTCAACTCATTTTTACCCATAAAATAAGTAAAACCCACTTTCATGTTAAACCCTTTTATTTTACTACTTCTCTCAGGTTCTATCTCAGGTTTCAACTTTATAAAATATTCTGAATAAGCAAAATTTCCATCAACAAGAATAGGTGAATTATTAGGCACCAATAAAAAGTTACCGCCACCACCAAATGAATTCCAATTCATATCCTGAAGGGCTTTATAACTCACTTTATCATTAAAATTAAAACCAAATAAATTCAACTTACTTCCGTTATTGGAATTAAATGAAATTTTACCGTAATAATCATTAAAACTAAATGGTAAACCATTGGGGTCAACGTACGAATAAAGCGCTTTGGAAGTAGTTGGCAAATATGAAGTTTTTGCAGAAAATATAAATGAAGCCGACTGCTTATCACCATCTTTAAACTTCATTAAAGGGCCTTCTACCAATGCTTTTGCTCCAAAAGGACTTGCTGCAATTTTCCCTGCAACACGTCTTTTATTACCATCGCGCGTAGTAATATCCATAATTGACGATATTCTACCACCATACTCTGCACCAAAGCCACCGCTATACACATCGGCATTACGTATAATATCTGCATCAAAAACAGAAAACAAACCAATGGAGTGAAAAGGATTATAAACAATCATTCCATCTAACAATACCTTATTTTGTACTGGTGAACCACCTCTAATGTAAAGCTGCCCTCCTTGATCGCCAGTAAAAACAACACCTGGCAATACTTGTAAGTACTGAGCCAAATCAGGTTCTCCGCCAACTGATGGTAGTTTTTTTATTGCAATAGGATCTATTTTATTTACCGAAACCCTTGTTTCCGATTCTTTTGCTTCTTGCTCTGCCGACACTTCGACACCTTGAAGCTGAACGGCCGATTTAGTTAAATATAATTTTGTAGTTGTAATATCGTTTGCTTTAACGCTTACTGCTTGCATCAACGTATCGTAGCCTAACATAGAAGCAACCATTAGCGTGTACTCACCCGCTGGAACTTTACTGATAGAAAAGTACCCATTCACATCAGTGGCAATACCCATATTGGTGCCTTTTAAAATAACATTTGTAAAAAGTACGGGCTCACCCGATTCTTTCAAGTAAACAAATCCCCTCACAGTACCTGTGCTTTGAGCAAACACCTCAACCGAAATAAACAACAATAAACTGAATACCGATGCTTTAATGTAATGAAATGAAAAACGCATATTTATACCTCACAAAAATTAATAAACTCAAATATAACAATTAATTATTGCAAAAAATAATCTAACGCTTATCACAAATAAACAAGCTTAACTTTATACACAGCGTTTTTTATTGATAAATAAATTGATTTGATGTATATTTAACATTAAACAAAATATTCATCACGTGAAAACATCGAAAATTGTATACTCAGGAAACCTTCGTACAGAGGCAGTACACTTGAAATCAGGAAATAAAATAATCACCGATGCCCCACCAGATAACAACGGGAAAGGTGAGGCTTTTTCGCCAACCGATTTATTGGCCACATCATTGGGCTGTTGTATGCTAACAATAATGGGCATTGTAGCAGAACGAAATGCTATTAACATTGATGGAACAAGCATTGAAATAACCAAAATCATGGAAGCAAATCCAAGAAGGGTAGGCGAGATAATAGTGGAATTTACAATGCCAAAAAATAATTATTCAGATAAAGAAAAAACGCTACTTGAAAATGCTGCACACACCTGCCCTGTAGCAAAAAGTTTAAGTGCAGAGTTAAAGCAAACGGTAATATTCAATTATTAGGTGGTTCTGTGTATTGAATTTTTAGGAAATTTAATTTTTCACTATTTTTTTGATTGAAAAACTATTTCCTGAAATTATTTTCAAATAGTAAACACCATTGCTCCAGGTATTGCAATTAACAATATAATCTTTTAATGACTTGTGTGTTATTAGTGCCGATTCAACCTTGTTTCCAAGCACATCAAAAACCATGATCATTGCGGTATCAGCAATTGGTGATTGAAAAGAGACGTGAAACTCGTTTGTTACAGGATTTGGATAAATAGCAATGGTGTTTTCTAATAACGCATTTTCATTAATCGTTGTGTATGTCATCGTCCAAATACTATCAACCCATTGTGGATTATCAATAAATGGATTTCTATTGTGTTGAATTGCATAAACAGCGTTGTTTCTATTTAGTTCTTTACTGCTAACCGCATCCAAATGATGCCAATTCAATAACACATCAACCTGCCAAGGCAATATAGTTGATTTATTTGTAGCTCCTGAAGTGCTCCAGCCAGCATCTTCACCCTGATAGCGTGTACTCATATAAAAATAACTACGAGCTAAATCACCCTTATATTCATCTATTGGTTCAAAAACAGTTTGACTATAACCTCCAGTGCTATTGGCTCCCAACTTACTTCCATTTAAAGAAGTCCAACTAGGAACATCAACTTCACCATAGGGATAATTGCTGCGGATATTATTTACATAACCATCGGTTGGATATACATGAAACAAATCCGAGCTTGGTCCACTTTCAGAATTAAACCAGCTCTGAGGCCATGTGTGCTCTCTGTTATAACAATCATTCTCGCTATTATACGAACCACATTGGTCTGAAGAAAATGTAAATTCATAAGGTGGAGTGCCTGTAGGAGTATTGCTATACATATCCCATACCTTATTATTACTTTTTTTGTCGGTATCCTCAAAATGATTCCACAAACTATTGTAACTTACAATAGTATGGTTATCGATAATATTGTGCAACGCTGTTTTTAATGCACTACCTGTTAAGCCTTGCGCTGAATTGTAATAACCTGAAGGAATTTGAGCCCATGCAACAACTGAAAAACAACAACTTGTATAGAAAACCATTAGCAATCTATATTCAAAACGTCTACACATAATTAATTTTCTTTAATTGTTACATTGCTGGTACTAAAACAGCCGGGATCGTAATAAGCATTTATACCGGTTCCAGCTGGTGTGCTTACATAAACACTAACAGTATGAGCGCCAGTTGCCAAGCCCGTAAACGTAGCATACATTGTAACTTGGTTATAATTTGAGGGGGTTAACACGTTGTTGTTATCAATAAAATAAACTGTTTTACCTGCATTACTAGCGGCAGGCGCTCCATCTACCATTAATTGATATATTACTCCATTGGTGCCCGGAGTTAAATCATCAACGTAAATAAATGTTTGAAATGTAACTTCGATTATTGTTGAAGCTCTATTTTTAGTAAATGTCGCTAAATCGGCACCAAGTTTTGCTGGCGTAACCTTTGCCGTATCTTTTAATTGACAGCTTGGAGGTGCCACCGATGTAATTGTTACCGGATTTTCCCAAGTTGCCAAACCTGCAGCGTCCGAAGTTAATACTTTGCCAGCAGCAGGCGTACCTCCTGTAATTTTTACTTGACCTCCCACTTCTAGCTTCGCGCCAGGAGTTGATGTTCCTATGCCTACATCACCTTCAACAAGCAAGCCATTGATTGGTGCCACCGAAGTGCCAGAATAGGTGGCACCAATTACTGTAGCCCCTTCTATATCTAACTTATTAGCAGGAGCAGCGGTACCAACACCAACACTTCCTTCAATAATTAAACCGTTTGTTGGCGCAATAGACGTTCCAGAATAAGCAGCACCAATAGCTATCGCTCCTTCTACGTCCAATTTATTTACAGGCGTTATTGTTCCTATACCCACATTACCACCACTAGGTTGCATTGACAAAACTCGCTTTGTACCGGCATCGTCTACCTCCAAAGCGCCATATCTATTGGTTGCGGTAACATCTGTTTTTATCCCCATTCTGAGTGCAAGAGGGTTTGCAGCATCAGAACTTGCAACTTGAAATAAATTTGTAAACGCTGATGTTGTCGCTTTCGTACTAACACCACGAGCATCAAGCCTTAAAAGTGGGCTCGAAGTTCCAACACCTACATTTCCGGCACTGCTCACTCTCATACGCTCTGTATTGTTAGTTCTAACAACAAAATCTACGGCATCTGTAGTTCCTATAAAATTAGTTCCTGCAACTGTACCCGCATTACCTGTTAAGCCCCAAGCTGTTGATGTAGGTACTGAACCCCAAACACCCGTACCGAGTAACACCTGATTTGCAGTTCCCATAGCCAATGGCAACAATTTACCACTATTATCAGCTTGTACTAAAACCGTACCCAATGTTCCTAACGATGAAACAACAACATCACCTACAACCTCCAATTCTTCTGTTGGCGTAGAGGTACCAATACCAACTTGGCCTGTACCTTTTATACGCATTATTTCCGTCAAGGCAGAGCTCTGACCATAACCAAAAGCAATATCATCAGTACTCCCACCCGAATGTATTTGAAGCAAATTATTTTGAATACCAAAGCCATAGTGGGCTCCAGTATTACCCCACAACGATATTTTATCGCCCAAAACACTTGCAAAATTTAATGGAAACCCAGGCGCAATTGTCCCAATACCAACATTCCCACCATTAGGCTGTAACACAAGATGTCTTTTTACACCAGCATCATCAACGTCAATAGCTGCATACCTGTTGGTAACAGTTGCATCATTTTTAACACCCATTCTTAATATTAATGGATTTGCAGCATCGCTACTTCCTAATTGTATTATGTTTTCGAATGCTGCAGTCGTGGCTTTTAAGTTTGCCCCACGTACATCAAATTTAACCAATGGACTATTTGTACCTATACCTGTTGAACCACTAACAATAAGTCCGTTTGAAGGTGCCGCATTTGCAATACCATATGTACCAATCGATACTCTACCATTTACTGACAATTCAGAACCAGGTGTTGTTGTTAAAATTCCAACCCTACCATTATCATAGATAGCACCGGTTCCAAGTGTATTGGCGTTCAACCACCGTGCTCCATAGTTTGCAATACCAGTTCCAGTCAAAACCAATGAATCGGTACCCACCTTATCAGCTACAAGTATTAGATTACCAGCAGGGTCTAATGACAATACACTTCCAGATAGATTTGGGGAAGTTACTGAACCATTAAAAAACTGAGTAAATCGTAAACCACTCACATTAAATGTTCCACTGTTTATCTCTAGTTTAGCACCAGGGCTAGTAGTTCCAATACCAACATTTCCCGCTGTTGATGGTTGTAAAACCAAGCTTCGCGGTGTACCTGCATCATCAACATCTATTGCACCGTAACGCAAAGCTACAGTAGCATCTGTTTTCAGGCCCATTCTTAATGCTAAAGGATTTGCCACATCAGCGCTAGATACTTGGGCAATGTTACCATAAGCAGCAGTTGTAGCTCTTACTGTTGAACCATGCACATCAAATTTTCTGAGCGGATTATTTGTTCCTACACCCAAATTCCCTTCTATTATTGCCCCATTGGTAGGTGCCGCGTTGTTGCCAGAATAAGCAACACCTATTGCCACGCCACCTTCTACATCTAACTTACTCAGCGGAGCATTGGTACCAATTCCAACGCTACCTTCAACAATTGCCCCATTAGCGGGAGCTGCCGTTGTGCCAGAATAAGCACCCCCTACCGACATACCACCTTCTACATCCAATTTACTTGCTGGAGCATTGGTACCAATACCTACAGCGCCCTCTATAATTGCACCATTAGCTGGTGCCGGAGACGCTCCAGAATAAGCTGCACCAACCGACATGCCACCTTCTACATCCAATTTACTTACCGGAGCAGACGTGCCAATTCCAACACTACCCTCTATTGCTGCCCCATTCGTGGGCGACAAAACCGTGCCGGAATATGAAGAGCCTATTGCGACTGCACCTTCTACATCTAAGTTATTCATAGGTGCAAAGGTTCCGATACCTACATTCCCCTCTATAATTGCTCCATTGGTTGGAGATGCATTTGTTCCTGAATACCCAGCACCAATTGAAACACCACCCTCTACATCCAATTTACTTACTGGAGCTACCACGCCAACACCCAAACGACCCTCTATAATTGCTCCATTTGAAGGAGCAGCAGATGTTCCCGAATAAGTTGTACCAATTGAAACACCGCCTTCTACATCCAATTTACTTACCGGAGCTGTTACTCCAATACCCACACTACCTTGAACAATTAAACCATTTGCTGGAGCAGCAGATGTTCCAGAATAGCCTGCTCCAACAGCTGCACCTCCTTCTACATCTAGTTTACTTGCAGGCGTATTTGTTCCTATACCAACCGAACCCTCAATAATTGCACCATTTGTTGGTGCTGCAGAAGAACCTGAATAAGCTACACCTATTGAAACACCTCCCTCAACATCCAGTTTACTCGATGGAGAAGTTGTTCCAACACCAATGCTCCCTTCAACAATCATCCCATTTGTTGGTGCAGCAGAAGCACCCGAATAATTTGCACCAACCGATACACCTCCCTCAACATCTAGTTTGCTTGAAGGCGCACTGGTACCGATACCTACACGACCAGCATTTGTAACCCTAACATTTTCAATATTGTTTGTTTTTACTACCCAATCTACATTATCTGTAGTACCTATAAAATTAGTACCAGCAACAGTTCCAGCATTACCTGTTAGCGACCAATCTTTACCACCATTTCCGGCAAAAGCAACCCATTTAGAACCATCCCAATAATAAAACCCTGGAGTAACGTTATTTGGCGATGTACCCGCTGTGGCGGTGTTATATACTAAAAGAGAAGTGCTTGGCGAAGTAATAGGGCTTGGGGAGTTTGTTGCACTTAATGAAACACGAGGAATTAAAACGCCCTTATCTGTAGCACTAATGTCTAATTTTGCTGAACCTTCTGGTGAAGCAGTTCCAATTCCTATATTATTTCCTGCATTGTAAATATTATTACTATTGAGTACCCATGTTGTACCATTCCAATAAGTAGTGTTTCCTATTGCTGTACCATCTGCTAAAAAACCTGTGGTTCCAGTACTTCCTGTAATGCCTATTGCTCCTGTGTACCCTGTTGCTCCTGTTATACCAATAGTGCCTGTAACACCTGTTGCGCCTGT
>JBASCV010000223.1:0-7328 GCA_049651825.1 Bacteroidia bacterium | reverse complement strand
AAATTTATCATCAGGTAGTTATACGGTTACGATTACAGATATGAATGGTTGTTCATCAAATGCGGTAGCAACGATAGGTGAACCTTTGCCATTATCAATCAGTTTTGTAAGTCAAAAGAATGTAAGTTGTAATGGTGGCAGTGATGGTGGTGTAGGAGCAAGTGTAAGTGGCGGTACAGCAAATTACAGTTATTCATGGATGCCAGGCGGCTTCACAACCGCTCAAGTAAACAATATTTCAGCAGGCACTTATACGTTAACGGTGTTAGATAGTAAAGGTTGTAGTGTGTTAAATACAGTAACAATTACAGAACCAATAAGTCCACTAGCTGTTAGTTTATCAGGTACTAATGTTAGTTGTTATGGAGGTAATGATGGAAGTATAACACCAGCAGTAACAGGTGGTACAAGTCCGTATAATTATCTCTGGACACCAGTTAATGTAACTACAGCATCAATAAGCAATATTTTTTCTGGAACCTATACGCTTAAAGTAACAGATACGCTAGGTTGTACAACTACTAATAGTTTAACTATAACTCAGCCTAACCCAATGTTGTTAACTACAAATGCTACAAATTCTGATTGTGGTCAACCTAATGGTAAAACATCCGTATCGGTTGTTGGTGGTACTGGGCCCTATTCCTATTTATGGTTACCTACAGGAGGAACAAATGATACTGCTACAGGATTAGTTTCGGGTGCTTATAATGTTATTGTTACCGATGCCACTGGTTGTTCGGCTTCACAGTGGGGAAACGTAAATGAGAATTCAGCTCCTTCGGTTAGTATATTTTCTACTATTAATGTAAGTTGTTTTGGAGGTAGTGATGGCAGTATTACGGCTGTTTCGTCAGGTGGAATAGGCCCGTATACATACTCTTGGGCTCCAACTGGTGGAACCGATTCAATTGCAACAGGGCTAATGGCTGGTAGTTATACCGTTACAATAACAGGAGGCAATGGGTGTCAGTCGTTAGCAACAACAAGTCCTGATTTGACACAACCAGACTCTCTGTTTATCAATATTAGTCAAACACCCGCTAGTTGTTTTGGTAGTAGTACCGGTTCAGCATCAGCAACAATAACAGGTGGAACAGGCGGTTATTCATACTTGTGGATGCCAGGCAATAATACAACATCAAGCATCGCTAATTTGGTTTCAGGAACCTACACATTGCAGGTAACCGATGGTAATACGTGTATAGCAATGGAGAGCATATTAGTTCAACAACCAACTAATGCAATAAGTTCAAGCGTTACATTTACTCCAACAAGTTGTAATAATGGTAATGATGGTACAGCAACAGCTATAGCATCAGGCGGTACAAGTCCTTATAATTATTTATGGACAACAATAAATGTTCAGGGTGCTCACGTAGAACAATTATCGGCAACCAATTATTATGTAACTATAACAGATGCGAATGGTTGTAGTACAACAGATTCAATAACAATAACAGAACCAACAGCAATATCAACCACGGTATCGAGTATAAATTCAAATTGTAGTTTAGCCAATGGTCAAGCAACAGTAAACGCATTAGGAGGAACTCCAACTTATAGTTATTTATGGAGTGGTACAGGCGCAACAAATTTAACAGTAACAGGTTTATTATCAGGCAGCTATACCGTAACGGTAACGGATAATAATGGTTGTACTGTAAACGATACTATAATTGTTAATGATAATCAAAGTCCATCAGGTGTAATATCAACTACGACTAATATAAGTTGTTATGGTTTAACAGATGGTATGGCAAGTGTAACAGTATCTGGCAATGCCGCTCCATATAGTTATTTATGGATGCCTTCGGGTGAAACAACAGCAACGGCAACTCAGTTAGGAACAGGAACACATACAGTAATCGTTACTGACGCAAATAACTGTCAATCACAGTCAATAATAACTCCAGAAATAACGCAACCCGATCCAATTTATATTTCTATAAATGCAAGTAATGTATTATGTTTTGGTAATAGTAATGGTTCAGCATCAGCAACAATAACAGGTGGAACAGCAGGTTATTCATACTTGTGGATGCCAGGCAATAATACAACATCAAGCATCACTAATTTGGTTTCAGGAACCTACACATTGCAGGTAACCGATGGTAATACGTGTATAGCTACGGAGAGTATAACTATTCAACAACCCGATACTATTAATTCAATTATACAATCAATTACTCCAGTGAATTGTTTTGGCGAATCAACGGGAACTGCTACAGTATTTGTAAATGGTGGTACTGAACCATACTCGTATAGTTGGTTGCCTTTAGGTGGTAATGGGCTCGTTGCAAATGGTCTTTCTGCGGGTAACTATACTGTTACAATTACTGATATAAATGGTTGTACTACGGTAAGTGATACCACAATAACGGAACCTACAACAGAATTAACAGCGACAACAAATTTATCAAATGTTACTTGTTATGGATTGAATGATGGCGCTATTCAGGTTATTGTAAATGGTGGTACAGCTGGTTATACTTATCAGTGGAATCCCTCAGTTGCTTCAACAAGTACTGCAAATAATTTAGCACCTGATAATTATTTTATAACAGTTACTGATATTAATGGTTGTCAAACAGTAACTTCAGCAACCTTAATAGAGCCTCCTGCAATATCTGGTACTTTAATTACAACCAATCCCACTTGTAGTTTGTTGAATGGGTCAATAGAATCAAGCGTTTCTGGTGGCGTATCTCCTTATACATATTATTGGCAACAAAACGCTGCAACAACTTATTCGATAAATAATTTAGGAGCTGGGGTATATAATTTAACAATAACGGATGCAACAAATTGTGCTCTTCCACTGTCTGCTAATTTAACTGTTGAATATTATCAATTATTAACTAACGTTATAAAAAACGATGTATCTTGTTTTGGTGGAAATGATGGTGCAGCAACATTAAATGTAACTCAGGGAGCAGCTCCATTTACAATAAGTTGGATGCCTTATGGAGGAAGTAATTTTACCGCTACTTCACTTGATACGGGAATATATGTAGTAGATGTAACGGACTCAAAAGGATGTGAAGCGAAAGATACAATTATAATTTCTGAACCACCTGTAATAGATGTTTCGGTTAATTCCCTAACAAATGTTTTGTGCAATGGGGGTAGTTCGGGTGCGATTGAACTTGCTGTTTCTGGTGGCACAGGAGTTAATTATTCCTACGCTTGGGCACCATCCGTTTCAACCTCTAATATAGCTTCAAGTTTATCAATTGGAGTCTATTCTGTAGTAGTATCAGACCAAAATAATTGCTCAAAAAATATTTCTGTTTTGATTACTGAGCCAGCACCTTTAAGCGTAAGTACTGATTCTGTTAAAAATCCACTTTGTAGTACAACTTACGGTTCAGCTTCTATTTCAGCTAGCGGAGGAACTTTGCCATATAACTATGTATGGAGCTATCCTGCAGAAAACGAAACGGGAAATTTTTCAAATAATTTAATAGCATCTAATTATACTGTAACTGTTACTGATAGCAATGGTTGCATCAGTAGTACAAGTTTTTCTTTGATTTCTCCTTCATCTGTAATAACTACTGCAGGATTAAATGACACAATTTGCCTAGGACAATCAACAACAATAACCGCCACTGCAAGTGGTGGAAGTAGTAATTATACCTATGCTTGGCAGCCTTCTGGAGCCATTAATACAGGAGCATTAACGGTAACTCCATCCATGGCAACAACTTATACTGTAATTGCTTATGATCAAAATGGTTGTCCAGGTGTGGAAGACACTATTCGTGTTGTGCCATATAGTTTAACTGGTGTAAATATTAACGCGGCTGGAAATACACCAATTTGTCCCGGTCAAAGTACTTACATTTATGCAGAAACATCTGGTGATACAGGCCCACTTACTTTTCAATGGAATAACAATATTGGTAATGGGGCAGGTGCACATCAAGTTATTCCTAGTGCACCTACTGTTTATACAGTTGGTGTAACAAATAGTTGTGGAACAACTGTTTATGATTCAATACAAATTTTATTTAATCCTCCGCCAATAATTGATTTTACTTCAACTCCTAATTCGGCATGTACTTATGCTTTATTCCAGTTTAACGACAATTCAATACCGGCAAATGCCAATGATTCTATTATTACTTGGTCGTGGCAATTTGGAGATGGAAATACATCAACTCTAGAAAATCCAATTCATAGTTTTACTACACCAGGAAATTATTTCATAACATTAACTGTTACAACATCTTTAGGATGCACCAATACAAATACATCCACACCTTTTGTTATCACAGCTTACCCATCTCCTGTTGCTGCATTTTCTATGAATAGCAATTATTTTATGCTACCCAACGATGTAATGCAGTTAACTAATTTATCAACAGGAGCCAATAGTTATTTTTGGGATTTTGGAGATGGTACTACGTCAACTCTATTAAACCCATCTTATTTATACAATGCTATAGGTATATTTAATGTTCAACTTATTGCAATAAATCAATATGGCTGTACTGATTCTGCTACTGCGGTTATTACAACTGATGCAGATATAATTTTTCCTAATGCATTTACCCCCAATCCTTATGGGCCATCTGGAGGAGTTTATGATATAAATAGTTTTGATAATGATATATTTTTTCCATATACATCAGGTGTTGTTGAGTATGAATTGCAGATATTTAATCGTTGGGGGGAACTTATTTTTGAAAGCTTTGATGTAAAAAATGGTTGGGATGGATACTATAGAGGTCAACTTTGTCAGCAAGATGTATATGTTTGGAAGGCTTACGTTAGATTGAGTAATGGAAAAGTGTTTAATAAAGTAGGGGATTTAACTTTGATTGAATAATTTAAATCATAAAATTTTGTAATTCTGATTTCGTTTTTAACGCACCGCTTTAGGCAATTTTAGTCTGAAAATGCTTAAGTCGAATAAAAAATAGTATATCTCAATTTTTCTATTTGATAAGGGTAGTATTATTAAACGTAATAATAACTTAACTAATCCTTAAATTGTTAGCAATTCTTAGATTTCTTCTATTACTCCTTTTTTAAATTTTTGTATTTTTACCGTTATATAATTATTTAGTTGATATCACAGTAAAAAATAAAAATATGAATTTGAGAAAACCATCTAACAACATTCTTGAAACGATAGGAAATACTCCATTGGTACGTATCAATAATTTAACAAAAGGTGTAAAGGCTACCGTTTACGCTAAAGTAGAAACGTTTAACCCAGGAAATTCTATCAAAGACCGTATGGCGCTTAAAATGGTTGAAGATGCTGAAAAAGATGGCAGACTGAAACCAGGTGGAACCATAATTGAAGGTACTAGTGGTAATACTGGTATGGGCTTGGCAATAGCTGCAATTATTAAAGGTTACAAATGTATTTTTACTACTACTGATAAACAATCAAAAGAAAAAGTTGATGCATTGCGTGCTTTTGGTGCTGATGTAATTGTTTGTCCTACAGATGTGGAACCAGAAGATCCACGTTCCTATTACTCTGTTTCTTCTCGTTTAGAAAAAGAAATTTCAAATGCTTGGAAACCAAATCAATACGATAATTTGAGCAATGCTCAAGCACATTATGAGCAAACGGGGCCCGAAATTTGGGAACAAACAGAAGGGAAAGTTACTCATCTAGTTGTGGGAGTGGGTACTGGTGGAACTATTTCTGGTACAGGACGTTATTTAAAAGAAAAAAATCCAAACATTAAAGTATGGGGTATTGATACCTATGGTTCTGTATTTAAAAAATACAAGGAAACAGGCATTTTCGATAAAAATGAAATTTATCCCTACATCACCGAAGGTATTGGAGAAGATTTTTTGCCACAAAATGTCGATTTTAATGTGATTGACCGTTTTGAAAAAGTAACCGATAAGGATGCTGCAATGATGACGCGCGAAATCACTAAAAAAGAAGGAATATTTGCTGGTAACTCTGCTGGTTCGGCTATGGCCGGATTGTTACAGTTAAAAGATGAATTGAAGGAAGGCGATGTGGTAGTGGTTATTTTTCACGATCATGGAACACGTTATTTAGGTAAAATGTTCAATGACGAATGGATGATGGAAAAAGGCTTTTTTGATAAAAAAGGATTGGAAGCTAAAGATTTAGTAAACAACAATACCAATGGTAAGCTTATTACACTTGAAGCTAATGATACTATTGGTAGTGCTGTGAAATTGATGAATAAAATGAATATTTCTCAAATTCCAGTTACTAATGGTGGACGTATTGTTGGGTCAATTAATGAAAGTTTGTTGTACTCAAAAATTGTTGCTAATCCCGAAATAAAGAATCAAAGCATAGAAAGTATTATGCAACCAGCATTTCCATTTGTAGATATTTCAGCACCTGTAGATTCGCTTTCGGCTATGATTACGGATAAAAATCCTGCAGTTTTGGTGCGTGATTTCAAATTAGATAAAACTTATATCATTACTCGTTTTGATATTGTAAATGCGCTTACTAAATAATCTGAGTTCGATTATTAATTTCAGAGAAGGTGTTGATAATTAAGCTATTGAAATTTTAATTCGACTCCGAAGGAGTCAAATAATAATAGAAATTACGATACCGTTATAAATACACGACCCTAAAAGGGTCGAATACAAACGATAAAATAGATTAACTTGATTATCAGATTTTTTGTTTTGTTTGATAATCGAACTCAGGTTAAATAGTTGTTTGAGGTTTGTTAATTTAAATAAAAATATATTTTTACTAAAACGTCATTCCGATTGAAGTGGAGGAATCTTTTCAATTAAATCGCAAATTATTAAATAGTGAAAAGATTTCTCGGCTTCGCTCGAAATGACAGGTAAATCCTAAAGTGGGTGCAGTACATTGACCAACTAAATCGAAAAATAGAACTTACTTCTTCTCCACAAAGGATAATTTCCCTTGTGCCTTCTCAAACTGAACTGCTCTATGATATAGGCTTAAGGGATGAAGTAGTTGGTATTACCAAATTTTGCATTCATCCCAATGAGTGGTTTCGTTCTAAAACAAGAGTAGGCGGAACAAAAACACTTGATTTTGAGAAAATACAACAGCTTCAACCTGATTTGATTATTGGCAATAAAGAAGAAAACGAGAAAGAGCACATAGAGCAACTCATGCAACATTATCCTGTTTGGATGAGTGATATCTATACCCTTAAAGATGCCTTGGATATGATTATCAGAATAGGAACTCTCGTAAATAAGCGAAATGAAGCTTTGTTGCTAAAATTGCAAATAGAAGCAGCTTTTCGTGAATTAAATATTTTAGAAAGTAATAAAAATCACTCCGTAGCCTATTTTATTTGTAATAAGCCTTGTAT
>JBASCV010000222.1:0-2861 GCA_049651825.1 Bacteroidia bacterium | reverse complement strand
ACCAAGAATGGTGGTTTTGAGGTTGTTCCTTACGAAGAACAAGAAACCGGACCAGGTCTAGTACTTGTTCAAGGTGGTACTTTCACAATGGGGCGTGCCGAACAAGACGTTACTTACGATTGGAACGCAATCCCTAAAAGGGTTACTGTGTCGTCATTTTATATGGACCAAACAGAAGTAAGAAACCTCGACTATTTAGAGTACGTTCACTGGACGTGCAGAGTTTTTGGGCCTAACTTTTTTGATGTATACAAAAAAGCATTACCCGATACACTTGTTTGGCGCGAGCGCTTAGCATTCAACGAGCCATATGTTGAATACTATCTTCGTCACCCAGCGTATAGAGATTATCCTGTTGTTGGAATTAACTGGCTTCAAGCATCCGATTTTTGTGCTTGGCGTACTGATAGGGTAAATGAATTTATCCTCATTCGTGAAGGAATTTTAGAACACGTTCCTACACCAACTGAAAACGATTATTTCCAAACTGACCAATACATGGCAGGTAAATGGCAAGGTACTGTTAGTACTCCGATTCCTTCTATTTCTCCAGCAGGAGGCGATCGTATTGTACGTATGGAAGATGGTATATTTTTACCACGCTACAGGCTACCAACTGAAGCTGAATGGGAATTTGCTGCCTATGGTTTAATAGGAAACACTATTGGTGAACGTATTACCGACAGAAGATTATACCCTTGGAATGGTCACGGTACACGTAACCCTGACGAAAAATTCCTTGGTCAAATGCAAGCAAACTACCAACGTAGTAATGGTGATATGATGGGTACTGCAGGCGCTTTAAACGATGCAGGAGATATTACAACACCAGTTTACTCATATTGGCCAAATGATTATGGTTTGTATAACATGGGAGGTAATGTTAGTGAGTGGGTTATGGACGTTTACCGTACACTATCAGCCGAGGATAAATCAGATTTTAGAGCATTCAGAGGTAATGTATTTAAAACACAAATGGTTGATGCCGATGGTATAATGATTAACGATACAATCAGATACGATGCTGATAGCAATATTGTGAGTGTTCCAGGTCAAGTGCGTTGGAGAGATGTTAGTGTTGCTATGCCTGACGATAATCTTGATGAAAGAAGAAACTATAAATATGCTGATAATATCAACTTCCTAGATGGTGATATCCAAACACAAGCAGGTGCTTTGAGTGGTGTTTCTAATAGTGATGCTTACGACCCTGCTTCTGGAAAACCTGAAAGTATTGGAATGTATGAGTATGAAAAAACATCATTGATTAATGACAAGGCGCGTGTTTACAAAGGAGGTTCTTGGAGAGACCGTGCTTATTGGATGGTACCAGGTACCAGACGTTTCTTAGACCAACGTCAATCAACAGCGTGGTTAGGTTTCCGTTGTGCAATGACACGCGTAGGAAGCCCTGTTGGATTAGGAAAAAAATAAATTTACAAATCAATAAATATCAAAAAGGCTGTCTCACAAAGGCGGCCTTTTTGATTTAAAAACAACATTCATCTATTTAACTATAAACACATACAACACCATTAAATGCAAATTCTGCTAACTACTTTAAATGCCAAATATATTCACATGAATCTTGCTATTCGTTTGTTATACGAACTAAACAAGGCACAACATGATGGATTAGACTGGAAAGAATTTGTTATCAAAGAAGATACCGATACCATTGCAAAACATTGTAGCACATATGATATTGTTGCCTTTAGTTGTTATATCTGGAATATTACACCAACGCTAGAAGTTGCTAAAAAAATAAAAATACTAAACCCACATTGTAAAATACTTTTGGGTGGCCCAGAAGTAAGTTATGATTGGCACAGCGCAATTGCATTGCCACACATTGATTATCTTATTATTGGCGAAGGGGAAATACCTTTTAATGAATTTCTGAAAAACTATCCTATCGTAAATAATACACCAGGCTTGGTTTGGAAAAAAGATGCAGAAATTATAGAAAACCCTGCACCTCCAATGTTCGACCTTAAAAACTTTACCGATATAAACCCCTATATAAACGATAAGCCAGAGGAACTATACAATAAAGTATGTTATATAGAAACATCCAGAGGGTGTCCGTATAAATGCGAATTTTGCCTTGCAAGCCTTGATAATAAAGTACGGTACCTACCCAACGAGCGCATTAAAGAAAACTTGATGTATTTAATGAAATACGGTAGAACAATAAAATTTTTAGACCGAACATTCAATATAAAAAAAGATTTCACAATCGATATCTTCAAATTCATACTTGAACATCACCGCCTAGGCAATGTATTTCAGTTTGAAATAACCGCAGATATTGTACACCCCGACATTATCAAATTTATAAACGAACATGTGCCAAAAGGTTTATTTCGCTTCGAAATTGGCATACAAACTGTAAATCAAAAGGCAAATATAGAGGTAAGCCGAAAACAAAATTTTGAAAAAACCAAAAGCATCATTCAGCAGCTTTCAGATAAAGTTGAAATGCATCTTGATTTAATTGTAGGTCTTCCACTAGACTATTGGGAAGATATCAAATACAGTATTGAAGAGGTATTCAAACTTTATGCACCTGAATTGCAACTAGGCTTCTTAAAGTTTTTAAAAGGAACTCCCGTTAGAGAAAAATATGAAAAATACGGGTTCAAATTCGATCCAAACCCACCCTATCAAATTATTGAAAGCAATTTTTTATCAGCTCAACAATTGTACCAAATAACGCTTTTAGAACATTCGCTCGAAATTTATTGGAATAAAAAACGAGCCATTAATACACTAAAACACATTACATCAACTTATTCTATTTTTGATTTTTTACTAGGATTAGGGCTGTTTTTCGAAACAAAAAAAGACCTACATAAATA
>JBASCV010000221.1:0-11384 GCA_049651825.1 Bacteroidia bacterium | reverse complement strand
GTTCTCAATATATGGCCATCCCAATCATTTGCAAATCCAATAGTAGGAGAAGTAAAATAAGTAGAATAAATACCGTTAGTAGCCACATTATTTACCGTTAAGCTGACCCAAGTAACACCTGCATCAGTTGTTTTAAGTATGGTTCCAGGTGTTCCACCAGGAGGTGTTCCTCCAGCAATATATCCAGTAGTATCATCAATAAAATTAATATGTCTGAAAGAAACAACCGTTCCAGTAGGTACACTCATTTGGGTCCAAGTAGCTCCTCCATTAGTAGTTTTAAATGCTGCACCATCATTACCAACAGCGTAACCATTGTTTGCATTTGTAAAAAGTATGGCATAAAGGTCTTTTATTGTATTACTTGTTTGGGGTACCCATGAATTTCCACCATCTGTAGTTTTTAATATTACTCCTCCTACTCCTGAAACATAGCAAGTGTTAGCGTCAATTGCTGACACGCCAATCAAACTAGCTGTTGTACCACTTGTTAAGCTTGTCCAAGTTTGAGCTAATAAGCCTTTGGGCGCAAAAACAGAACAGATGATTACGCTAATAAGTAGTATATTTTTTAGTTTCATTATAGATTAGGTTTATGTGTAGATTATTTTGAAGATTAGTTTAATTTTAATTTTTTTATGTATTTAATTTCTGCTTCAATTCCTCAATCTGCAATAGATGTCGTTCAGTGTGAGCAATCATAAAATGCACCCAATCTGTTTTTGTCATCGGTCCTAATATAGGGTGTTTGAAGGTGTATGTTTCGTGTTCTATAGTGTTGGTGGCAAGATGTTGTTTAATGTTTTCAATAACGGTATTAATCAGTTGTGTTGCAATTGTACTTGACGTAAACTCGCCTTTAGGTTGCACATACTCTGGCGCAGGTACTTTAAATGAACGGCCTTGTACAAGCAGTTTTTTTATTTTTTCTTCACCAAAAAGTTCAGTTTGGTTATTCTCTGTTTTATACTTCGATTCAGCAGTGGTTAATACCACTAAAACTGCTTTGTCAATTAAATAGATGTGTTCAAGACATTCTAAAATCGACCACACTTTTTCTGCCGACTTGTAGTTCAATGCTTCTTCTGTTACCGAAGCGTAGGAATGAAAAAGAGCCTTAATGTTGTGCTCAATCTTGGTCGATAAGTTCATCAATAAGGCTCTAAATATTTATAGTTGGGATATTGTTTTAAAAAATTAATTTTCAAACAATTCAAAATTGTACGATTCCATAATTTGATTTGCAAGTAATTTCTTGCATGCTTCATCTACTTTTGCACTTGCTGCTTCTTTTGACGCTGCTTCAATTTCTAATGTAATGTGCTTTCCAATGCGTACATTTTCAATTTCAGGTAAGCCTAAGTTTTTCATGCTACCGGTAACTGCTTTTCCTTGTGGGTCAAGTAACGCTTTCAAGGGCATTACATCTATCTCTGCTCTGTATTTCATAGTAATTAATTATTGATGGTTTTGTTTAATTTCAACTTTTAGCGGGTTACGCAATTTTACTTTTTTTGTTTACGACATTTTCAATTACCGATAAGCCAATATACAAAAATATAATAAAAGGTACTGCAATAAAATGAACTGTAAATAGTAAAATTAACGAAGTGGCTAAAAACAAATAGCGTATTTTATTATCAGCCCAACCAAAGTTTTTAAACTTTAGGGCAAATAACGGCAACTCGGCTATCATTAAAAAGCTCATTAACAGTGTTATAGATAATAAAAGGTAGCTGTTTTCAATAATTGTAGCAATGTTAAAACTCCCAAAAGATGATTGAAAGGCATAGATAAGTGGAAACGAACAAATTAAAATTGCGTTTGCTGGTGTAGGTACACCTATAAAAGAGGTACTTTGACGTGTATCAATATTAAACTTTGCCAAGCGTATAGCAGAAAAAACAGGAATTAGAAATGCTAAATAAGCTATACTTAACGCTAGTGTATCAATTTCGTGTTCAAGTTGAATACCAATTGCATTTGTTAGCATTTTATACATTACAATACCTGGCACTACACCAAAAGTAACCATATCTGCCAGAGAATCAAGTTGTTTGCCAATTTCGGAATGTACATTTAATAAACGTGCTACAAATCCGTCAAAAAAATCGAGTACAGCAGCAATCCCTACAAAATAGGCACTCCAAACAAGGTTATTATCAAATGCCGCAACTATAGCCAAGCATCCGCAAAACAAATTGCCACAGGTAAGGCTATTGGGTATATGTTTTTTTATGTTCATTTACAAAAACGAAGGTACTAAATTTCTTCTTTATTCACGAAAATAAGGTTTTAACCGCTTCAAACAATAAAACATCAAAAAAAGCGTTCTTTTTCAGCTTTTTAACTTTTGTAGCGCATTACAGACTATAGATTTAATAAAATAAGCTTAATTTTAACCGAAATTATGTATTCATATAAAAGTGTATTTATTTTTTTGATTGCCATCTGCTTTGCTTTTAGCAGTAATGCGCAAGCACCCAAATATAGCAATGAGTTTTTGAGTGTTGGGGTAGGGGCACGTGCTTTAGGAATGTCCAACTCACAAGTAGCTTCGGTTAGCGATGTTACTGCAGGATATTGGAATCCAGCTGGTTTGTTGGGTTTAGGCAATCAGCATCAGGTGGCGTTAATGCACAGTGAGCAATGGGCAGGAATTGCTAAGTACGATTACGGTGCTTATGCTACCCGTTTGGATAGTTCTAGTGCACTAGGAGTTACAATTATTCGTTTTGGTATAGACAATATTCCTAACACTACTCAATTAATCGATCCTAATGGAAATGTTGATTATACTAGAATAACCATGTTTTCGGCAGTAGATTATGCATTTATGGTATCCTACGCCAAAACGCTTAAAATACCCGGTTTAAAGCTTGGGGCAAATGCCAAAATTATTCGCAGGCGCATTGGTGATTTTGCTGGAGCCTGGGGATTTGGCTTGGATGCTGGAGCACAATATGATTATAAAAAATGGAAATTGGGAGCCATGATGCGCGATGTAACCTCAACATTTAACGCATGGTCGTTTAATCTTTCGGAAGAAACCAAAGCTGTGTTTGTTGCTACAGGTAATGAAATTCCTGATAATTCGGTTGAAGTTACTTTGCCTAAACTATTGTTGGGGGCTGCTCGCAAGTTTGATTTTAAACATAACATATCACTATTGGCAGAGCTTAATTTAGATGCTACTTTTGATGGGAAAAGGAATACACTTATAAAAACTAATTTTGCCAGCATCGACCCTCATTTTGGTTTGGAAGCATCCTATATGAATTTCATCTTTTTACGCACTGGTATGGGCAATTATCAAACGTATACCAATGCTATTGGTAAAAAGGTGCGCACCTTTCAGCCAAACATCGGTATTGGGGTGAAAATAAAATCGGTAAGTATTGATTATGCTTTAACTGATGTTGGAGATCAATCGGGTGTAGTTTATTCCAATGTGTTTTCGGTACGAGTTGATATCAATAAAAAATAATGAAAATGTTATATAACTTCTTGCCATCCCACAGTCTTCGACAGGCTCAGACTGACAGCGCACGCAGTCATATTGAGCCTGTCGAAATATGTGCGAGAGCGTTGAAATTTCAATTCTGTATTATTCCATAATAAAATTAGGAAACCAATTATTCATATATGAAAAGCGGTCAGTTATTTTTACTTTCATTATTAACTGCATTACTGCTTGCTTTTGGTTGGTTTCCCAATGGTTTTGTACCACTCTTGTTTATTGCTTTTGTGCCATTGTTAATGGTTGAACAGCAAATTTCTAAACATCCTCAAAAATACCATTCGTTAACGCTTTTTGCCTGTACCTATTCTGCATTTTTGGTGTGGAACATACTTACCACATGGTGGATAAAAAATGCTTCCTTTGGCGGTGCAATTATGGCAATTACATGTAATGCCTTGTTAATGACCATCACATTTATGATGTTTCATAAAGTGAAAAAACGAATTGGTAATCGCTGGCAACACATTCTGTTTATTGGCTTTTGGATTACTTTCGAATTTTTGCATCACGATTGGGATTTAACCTGGACTTGGTTAACCCTCGGCAATGCTTTTGCCGATACGCCTAGCTGGATTCAGTGGTACGAATACACTGGTGTATTTGGCGGCAGCTTTTGGGTGCTTTTTACCAATAGTTTTGTATTTACAGTTGTTGCACAAAATCAAAATCTATCTTCTTCAGTTGTAGTTGATTCAATCAAAAAAAATGGACTCAAATTTATTGCCTGTATAGCACTACCCATAATAGTTTCCTATAGTATAAGTACTATCAATACTAAGTTTGATAAGTTTGCAAATGTTGTTATAGTTCAACCTAACATTGACCCTTACAACGAAAAATTTGTACTCGATTATGAGCAACAGCTGAATAAAATGCTTCAATTAGCTGCTCAAAAAATTGATGCCGAAACGGATTATGTTATTTTTCCTGAAACCGCATTAACTGAAAGTATCTGGGAAAATCAAATCAATCAAAGCTCTAGTATTCATATACTTAAGCAGTTTTTGAAGGCTTATCCTCGTTTAAAAATAGTAGTAGGTGCTTCTACCTCAAAAATGTTCGAGCAAGGTGAAGCTTTATCAGCAACAGCCCGTAAATTTTCTCGCCAAGAGGGGTATTACGATGCCTATAATGCTGCAATTCAGTTAGATACTACTGGATTTATTCAGTTGTACCATAAATCGCGACTGGTTCCTGGTGTCGAAAAAATGCCTTTCCCATTCATATTCAAATACTTGGGCGATTTTGCAATCGATTTAGGTGGCACAGCAGGTAGTTTAGGAACGCAAGACGAAAGAAGTGTTTTTGTGTCTGATAATGAGGGTTTTAGTGTTGCTCCTGTCATCTGTTACGAAAGTGTTTATGGCGAATTTGTATCAGAATATATAAAAAATGGTGCTTCGTTTATCGCAATTATTACCAACGATGGTTGGTGGGGCGATACTCCCGGCTATCGCCAACATTTAAAATATGGAACACTACGCGCCATCGAAACCCGCAAATACATTGCCCGTTCGGCAAATACTGGTATTTCTTGCATTATCACTCCAAAAGGGGATATTGAACAAGCTACACCTTGGTGGCAACCCGCTGTTATCAAAGCCAAAATTGGTGTAAGCAACCAGCAAACATTTTATGTAAAATATGGCGATTATATAGGTCGTTTTGCCATGTACCTCTCTTTTGGCTTGATTATATATTCGTGGATTTTGCTACTTCGTAAGCGTATAAAATCGTAACTTTATACCCAATAAAATAGTTTTATGGCTCCCCACTTTCTCGATAAACTCTAAATGACCTTGTTCGCTGTCATTTCGAGCCTGTCGAAAAATAAGCGAAGGGAGTTTGGTGAAATTTTAAAAACAAAATGTATAGATTTTCTTTCTAATCAAAACGATAAAAAATACTTATGGAAAAATTTGATGTTACAGTTATAGGCTCTGGCCCTGGTGGTTATGTAGCTGCTATTCGTTGCGCACAATTGGGCTTAAAAACAGCGCTAATTGAACGTTATACTGCACTTGGTGGAACCTGTTTAAATGTTGGATGTATTCCGTCAAAAGCATTGTTGGATTCGTCAGAGCATTTTCACAATGCCACACATACATTTACCGAACATGGTATTGACGTAAAAGATGTAAAAGTGAACCTGAAACAAATGATTAAACGCAAAGGCGATGTTGTAAAACAAACCGTTGATGGGATTAATTATTTGATGAAAAAAAATAAAATCACGGTGTTTACTGGTCATGGCTCGTTTGCAAACAAAAATACCATTGAGATTTTAGCAACAGATGGTACTAAAACTCAGGTAGAAACCGGAAAAGCAATCATTGCTACAGGTTCAAAACCAGCATCATTGCCCGGAATTACAATTGACAAAAAACGTGTTATTTCTTCAACCGAAGCATTAGAAATGACAGAAGTTCCTAAACACCTTGTTATTATTGGTGGAGGTGTAATTGGTTTGGAATTAGGCTCTGTATATGCTCGTTTGGGTGCAAAAGTATCTGTGGTAGAATTTACTGGCGGTATCATCAGTACGATGGATGGCGCTTTGGGCAAGGAACTGCAAAAGTCATTGAAAAAATTAGGCTTTGAGTTTTATTTCAATCATAAAGTTACGGGTGTAACTACAAAAGGAAAGGAAGTTACTGTTACTGCTGAAAGCACTAAAGGCGATAAGTTGGAGCTCAAAGGCGATTATTGCTTGGTATCTGTAGGTCGTAGACCATATACCGATAATTTAGGCTTGGATAAAGCAGGTGTAAAACTTGATGCTCGTGGAAAAGTTGAAACGGACGATCATTTACAAACCAATGTTGCCGGCATTTATGCAATTGGCGATGTTATTAAAGGTGCTATGCTTGCGCATAAAGCAGAGGAAGAAGGAATGTTTGTAGCCGAAACCATTGCTGGTCAAAAACCACATATCAATTATAATTTAATTCCAGGTGTTGTTTATACATGGCCCGAAGTTGCTGCTGTTGGTTATACCGAAGAGCAATTGAAAGAGCAAGGTAAAAAATATAAAACAGGAAACTTCCCTTTCAAAGCAAGCGGAAGAGCACGCGCATCAATGGATACCGATGGTTTTGTAAAAGTGTTGGCTGATGCCGATACCGATGAAATATTGGGTGTACACATGATTGGACCTCGCGTTGCTGATATGATTGCCGAAGCTGTTGTTGCTATGGAATACCGCGCAAGTGCCGAAGACATAGCACGTATGAGTCATGCACATCCTACATTTACCGAATCGTTTAAGGAGGCTTGTTTGGATGCTACAGCTAAGCGATCGATACATATGTAGTTGGTTTTTAGTGAATTGTAATTAGCCATTAGGGAATAGTTGTCAGTTAAGAGTAAGTCTTTGTGTGCGGTCAGTCTGAGCCTGTCGAAGACTGTGGGAGGGCTTTTAAAGTACAGGACAATGTAATGAAATAAAAAACCTCACGCACATATTTCGACAGGCTCAATATGACTACGCTCAGATCGTACGGAGGCTTTAATTAGAAATGGTTGAGGCCGTTTACAATGATGTATATCTTTTTTGTGTGGTGTCAGTCTGAGCCTGTCGAAGACTGTGCAAAGGCTTTAACAGATATTTTTTTTATGAAAACAATGTACGTATATATGCTCAAATGTGCTGATAATACATACTACATTGGCGTAACTAATAATTTGGAAAGGCGAATACAAGAACACAACGAAGGTATAGATAGAAATGCCTACACTTTTACAAGAAGACCTCTACAATTAGTGTTTTACGAAATTTTTAATAATCCGCTCACGGCTATTGCTTTTGAGAAAAAAATAAAAGGTTGGAATAGAAAGAAAAAAGAAGCACTTATTAATGGAAATTATGAACTGTTGCCAGAATTATCGTTAAGTACAGAAAAACGCCACGCACAGTCTTCGACAGGCTCAGACTGACAACACACGTAACTTAAAGTCATAGAGAAAGGAACTATAAATAAAATGAAAACAGGCGTACTACTTATTAATCTTGGAACACCCGATAGCCCTAACACTTCGGATGTAAGAAAATATTTAACACAATTCTTAAACGACCCACGCGTTATTGACATCAATCCCATTGCTCGCTTTTTGCTGGTAAATGGCATCATTGTTCCATTTCGTTCGTCAAAGTCGGCTAAATTGTACAAAGCAATATGGACGCCCGAAGGCTCACCATTGCTTATCAATAGCATAAAACAAAAAGAATTGTTGCAAAAAGAATTAGGTAATTCGTATGTTGTAGAGTTGGGTATGCGTTACCAAAAGCCAAGTTTAGAGTCGGCATTGGATAAATTGCGCGAAGCAAAGGTTGATCAAATTATTATGATTCCTTTGTACCCACAATATGCATCATCAAGTACAGGCTCTTCGGTTGACGAGGCTTTGCGTATTATTCGCAAGTGGGAAGTAACACCAAGCATTAAAATTATTTCCAAGTTTTACGATAACCCCGATTTTATTGATGCTTGCGTTGATGTAGCTAAAAAATACAAGTTGAACGATTACGACTATTTTATTTTTAGTTACCACGGATTGCCCGAAAGGCACATCATGAAAGGTTCAGCACATTATGGTGGAAATACTTGTCAGTTGGGTAAATGTTGCGATTCTATCACTAAAAACAACCAATACTGTTACCGTGCCAATTGTTTTGAAACCACACGCCAGTTGGTAAAACGTTTGAATATTCCTGAGGGTAAATACCAAACCACATTTCAGTCAAGGCTAGACGATAAGTGGATAAAGCCATACAGCGATAAAGTGGTTGAAGAAAAAGCAAAAGAAGGAAAGAAAAAAATGTTGATTTTTTCACCCGCCTTTACTGCCGATTGCCTCGAAACCATTTATGAAATTGGCACCGAATATGACGAAATTTTTAAAGAACACGGTGGCGAAAGTGTAACACTTGTTGAAAGCCTTAATGATAATCCTGTTTGGATTAAAGCGCTGAAGAATATGGTAGTAGATAATGCTGTGAAGGTAAAATAGATATATTGAATTGTAAGTGCAACCCAATGGAGTATTATTTAAAAATTCTTAATTATCTAGCAAAGAACGACAATGGAGAATTCCACGAAATCACTTCATTACACTCAGAGTTTAAAGCTTTAATAAGTATTGCAAATGAACTCAAAAAAGAAAATTATATAGAAATCAAACCAACAGGTGTATATGTATTGGGAACTATAGATGATATCAAGACATATGGTAGTGTGGAAAATTTAACAAAATGCTATGCGAAAATAACATTAAAAGGGCATGAATATATAAAAGCTAATTCTTCTCAAAATAGGAATTCAAACGAATTAGATCCAATTAAAAAGAAAAGTAGAATACAGATTTTTTTTTATAATCCATATACTGTAACAATTCTTGGTGGTTTAGTTTTAGCATTCATTGTTTTTTTATTTTCATTAAATAATTCAGCTTATATCAATAATAGTAGAACATTTCACAAACCTTTTTTTGACTTAAACGCCTATAAAATACAAGTTGAAAATAAAACCTATCCGACAATTGATACTTTAAGTTTGAAAGTTTTTTTTCAAGGATCTAAAATAACATTAAATAGAAATTTTAAAATTATTGATTTAGATTTTTCAAATAAAAAGTACTTCTTTATTGACCCGAATATTAAACAAGAACCAGAAATAAGTGTACTTGAAGCCTTAATTGAAAACTTAATAGTCGATTCGTCTAACACTTCAGAAATTATTGTTTTACAATTGAAAAGAAAAATGATATTAAATGGTTACGAAGTGGCGTGGTTTAAAACTGAGGATAAAATAATTATCGGAAATTTATCGTTAGCATTTTCCTACAATTATAACGGTGAAATTATTAATGACACTTTACAAAGTGCAATTTATTTGGTAAATAAATCGGAAAAATTATAGTTGCAATCCCGACCCAATAGCCTGCAGATTTGTAATCTGCATAAAAACAACACAAGCAAAAATTTAAAATATAAAACATGAAAATAGCAATCATCGGATCAGGTAATGTTGGCGGCACATTAGCAAAAAAATGGAAAAAAGCAGGACACACCGTATTGGTAGGGGCACGTTTTCCGTTGAGTGAAAAAAATATAAAATTAGCTACCGAGCTAGGTGAAGATTGTTTTACAAGTATTGAAAATGCGGTAAAACAATGCGATGTAATTTTAATTTCAACACCTGCGCCAGCTACTGTGGAGGTGGTAAAAAGTTTGGGCAACACCACTGGTAAAGTTATTATTGATGCCATGAATGTAGTGATGGGTAGAGGTCCACAGGGCTATACGCAAACAACCAAAGCAATACTGGATAATACACAAACAACCGATGTTGTAAAATGTTTTAATACAACCGGCTTCAACAACATGCTCAACACCAATTATGGAGACGCAGCCCTAGATATGTTTGTTGCAGGCGATAGCGAAAAAGGAAAATCCGTGGCTACACAATTGGCTTTAGATGCAGGTTTTGCAGCCTGTTACAACATTGGTGGCAACGATAAATTTGAGTTAATGGAACAATTCGCTTGGTTTTGGATAAACCTTGCCATGTTTCAAGGGCAAGGCCGCGAAATTGGTTTTAAATTATTAAAGAGGTAAAAATGTTAGAGTGGCTAACTCAATGTCATTGAGTTAATAAATCTTCCGCACATATTTCGACAGGCTCAATATGACCACGCGCAGTCTTCGGATAGCTATTGGAACTGAGCCTGACTGCCGTCAGGCAGGCTTGTCGAAGACTGTGGGTGGCTTTTTTCTTTTATTTCCTTAGCTTAAGATAATAGTGGCTAACACAACCACTAACGCTTAAAATCAATTGCTGGCGTACTTAAATCCTTAAGCAATTCTTCACTTGTTGGACTTACCGATGGCGTGTAAACCTTAAGTAATTCACCGTTTTCACCAACAAGGTATTTGCAAAAATTCCAACTCGGTGCAATTTTGTTCCACCCATTCAGCTCTTTTGTTGTAAGCCATTTGTAAAGCGGGTTTTGGTTTTCACCAACCACATCCGATTTTTGAAACAGCTGAAACGTAACTCCAAAATTACGTTGACAAAATGTTGCAATTTCTGCATTTTCGCCTGGCTCTTGCCCTCCAAAGTTATTGGCCGGAAAGCCCAGTATTGTTAAGTTCTCTTGATGTTTTTGGTGCAATTCTTCTAAAGCAGTGTATTGTGGCGTATAACCACATTCAGATGCGGTGTTTACAATCAATAATTTTTTGCCTTTATAAATAGAAAAATCAATCTCTTTTCCTTCAATTGATTTTAGTTTAAAATCATAAAACTTTTTTGTTGATACGGCATCCGTTGGTCGTACTGCCGATTTTTTCGGCCCAAACAACATTAATGCAAGGTATTTTATCGCTTTAAACATAGTATATCATTCAATTATTAACCTAATATTTTCAATTTAGCAAATTTTATTAGCAACTGTTTTTGTCCCACGCCTTCAAAAAAAACAGTGGCTTTGTTGTTTGGAAACACGCCTTCCATGGTAATTACTTTTCCTGTTCCAAAGCGTTCGTGTTGTACTTGCATTCCTGTTTGTAAGTCGCGTAAGCTTTCAGTATCAAAGTCTGAAGTGTTTTTAGCAGCACTGTTTACTTTTACTAACTTTTTACCAATTACAGGGCGCTGTACAAATGTTTCTTTAGGTTTGCCTGTAACCAACTTTGGTCGCGATGTGTAAGCATCCTCGTTTCCAAATAGCCTGTTGTTGCTTTCTGCTGGCATTTCTAAATAACTTGCATCTACTTCTTCAATAAAGCGGCTTGGTTCGCAATGGATAAGATTGCCCCATTTATAGCGCGTTGTAGAGTAGGAGAGGGTTACTCGTTTTT
>JBASCV010000220.1:0-3345 GCA_049651825.1 Bacteroidia bacterium | reverse complement strand
GATTTATTCACATATTAACACATATAAACAAAAGAAAAAAGTAGCAAAAAAGAAAATCTGCAATAATAATTACAATCTTTCAAAGAACATTTTGCAAATCTAAAGGACAAGCTCAGACTGACTGCGCGCTGTCATATTGAGCCTGTCGAAATATGTGAGTTAGCACTATTGAACTAATGGACATTGCAAACAATGTATGACATTACACTATAAATTTAATAAACTATTTTCACTTTATTGAACAATTAACTTTTATTAGCACATTTTCACTGTGGCTCTCTGTGATGCTTCATTTTTGCTCTGTGTAATTTTCAAATTATTCTTACAAAGATTTTTGCAGAGATACAGCGAGTTTTTTACTCCTGTATTTCTAACACGAGCCCCTTTGCTTCAATGTCTAGACCGTTTTTCAACGTTACCAATGCCCCTGTTTTTAGATGTTCGCCATAGCCATGTGGTGCGTATAAAACCGCTTTTACAACAACACTTTTACTAGGCTCTATTACAGTACTAAATAAATCAATTTGACACTCGGTACAATAACTTTTTGCTCCTGCTACATACGCTTGTGGTCTATAAATCCCTTTTAAATCGTATTTACAAACGTTTTCAACGAGCAGTTTAATCAACAAGTATTTTTTTGAGTAAATCACGTTTTAGTAATGATTAATTAGCTTCGCTTATTTCTCGACTAGGCTCGAAATGACCGCGCACACATATTTCGACAAGCTCAATATGACCACGCACAGTAGTGCTTTATTTTTGTCAAATTTTTCAAATATATTTCAATATCTCTTTCTCTACTTCTTCGCTATCCCACTTGGCATCAATGTTTGGCATTGTCATCACTTTTTGCATAATGGCTTCTTGTTTTTGTCCTTCTTTTAGTGCTGTTGAATAACGTATGTGTGGACTGTACGTAACCATTGAATACAGCGGAATCCATTTGTCAGGATACTTTTCACTGAAGCGTGCTTCAATTTTCTTTTGCAACAAAAACTTTGGATCTGCTGTTTTGTCGCGCATTTCCACAAAATTCATAATTGCTAAATCGGCAATGGCATCACCATCGGGTTTACGCAAAGCTTGATATTCTGGCAAAATTTTATCCCAATCTTCGTTATGTTTATCAATTAAGTCGTTCAACACCACACAATCTTCAAATCCGCAATTCATGCCTTGTCCGTAAAACGGAACTATTGCATGCGCAGCATCACCAATCAGCGCTATTTTGTTGTCGAATGTCCACGGAAAACATTTTACAGTAACCAACGATGATGTAGGGTTGTTCATAAAATCATCAATCAACGTAGGCATTAGAGGCACTGCATCCGGAAACTCGGTTTTGAAAAAGCTTTCGACTTGTTCTCTTGTTTTTAAGTTCGCAAATGATTTTTCGCCTTCAAATGGTAAAAACAGTGTACAGGTGAAATCCCCATCCATGTTGGGCAAAGCAATCATCATAAATGTTCCACGAGGCCAAATGTGTAGTGCATTTTTTTCAATTAAAAAGCTATTGTTTGGTCCTGCTGGAATGATTAACTCTTTGTATCCAGCTTCAATGTAATGTTGGTTGTATTCAAATCTATCACTGCTAAGCTGCATGTTTAAACGCGATGCTGCAAATGCGCCATCCGAACCAAAAATTAAATCACTTTTTTCGGTAGTTACTTTTTGTGTTTCTGCATTTTCAAAGTGTGCCTCTAAAGCAGCTCTGTTAATGCTTGTACAGCGTTCGTTAAAATGAATTTTTACATTGGGCTGTTGTTCGGCCAAATCCATCAAGCGCATGTTTATTTCGGCACGTGATACAGAGTATATAGCCTGATTGTTTTTGCCGTAAGGTTGATAAGCCGTTGAGCCATCTTTGTGGTGTATGTAGCGACCATACATGGGGATGGCTATTTTTTTTATTTCATCAGCAATGCCAACGCCTTCAAGTCCTTTCCAGCCTCTATCGCTCAAGGCTAAATTTATTGATTTTCCGGCCGACATTTTTACTTTGCGCATATCGGGTCTGCGTTCGTACAAATCTATTGCATAGCCTCGTTTTGCAAGGTAGATCGATAATAGTGAGCCAACCAATCCGGCACCAACTAATGTTGCTTTTTTTGTCATTTTTGTGGTGTGTTATTTTTCTTTTTCTTTACTGGTAATCCTTTTTCAAAAAAACGTTTTTCCAAATCCAGCACAATCTTTACAGCTCTTGCATCGCGTGTTTCTTGGCGTTTAGAGTCGTTGATGTGCCTGGTGTACATACGTTTGTGTGAAGGAGGTATTGCATCAAACATTTTTTTTGCTTCTTCACTAGCTTCTAGCGCTTCAAGTAATTCGTTTGCTATTTTAAGTCCTTCAAAGTCTTGCTCCAATGTAATTTGCACTGTATCACCAACTTTTTTTCGTATCGCTTTTCTGATGTCGAATCGTATTGGCATCATGTGTTCGCCCGTTCTCATCGGCATTAGCGCCACATCATTAAATTCATAACCATCAACAGTACCTTTTATGCGCACATAACTACCTGTTCCAAAAACCTTGCGCACATCAACGGGAGTAATTACTACAACCCATTCGCCCATTTTTTGCATTTTTGCTTTAAAGCTGTGCATGGCTCAAATTACAAGCTACTTTTTAAAATTTCGCCAAAGCGATATACATCCTCAAACGAATTGTACAAAGGCACTGGAGCACAACGTATCACATTGGGTTCGCGCCAATCGGCAATTACACCTGCTTCCATCAATTTGTTGAACAAGGCTTTTCCTTTGCCGTGCGCCACAATCGATAATTGACAACCTCTTTGTTGTTTGTTGCGTGGTGTAATTATTTCAAGAAAACCATCTTCTCCTTTGTTCAATTTATTTTCGGTGTTGATACTTTCGATAATAAATTCTAAATAGCCTGTAAGCTTATCTGCCTTTTCCAACAAGGCATCCATGCCCACTTCGTCAAACATATCTACCGAAGCTTTGTGTGCCGACATGGATAATACAGGCGCATTGCTCATTTGCCATGCTTCTGCAGTTGGCATAGGCACAAAGCCTTTTTCCATTTTAAAGCGGCTTTCTTTATCATGTCCCCACCAACCAGCAAAACGCTTTATTTCTGGGTTGTTTAGGTGTTTTTGATGAATAAACACACCACCCACGCTACCAGGGCCGGAGTTCAAATATTTGTAGGTACACCAGCATGCAAAATCAACATCCCAATTGTGCAGGTTTAATTTTATGTTTCCGGCAGCATGTGCAAGGTCGAACCCGGCAAGTGCTCCAGCATTGTGTGCAGCTTTTGTAATAGCTGCCATATCAAATACCTGACCAGTATAGTAGTTTACACCACCAATCA
>JBASCV010000219.1:0-8942 GCA_049651825.1 Bacteroidia bacterium | reverse complement strand
TCCATTGGTTTATGCTGGTTATAGTAAATCAGAACGCATGGCACGCGCTAAAGAAGTATTGGAGCAAGTAGGTTTGGGCGAGCGGATGATGCATAAACCAAATGAACTTTCTGGAGGGCAGCGCCAGCGTGTAGCAATAGCCAGAGCTTTGGTTAACCGCCCAGCTATTATATTGGCCGATGAGCCTACAGGTAATTTGGATTCAAAAACATCCATAGAAATTATGGGCTTGTTGGAGGAAATTCATAAAAATGGAAATACCATTATTTTAGTAACACACGAAGAAGATATTGCGCAACATGCACATCGCATTGTTCGATTAAAAGATGGATTGGTGGAGCGTGATTATAAAAATGAAAACATCACATTTGTTCGCGCAGCAGCGCATTAATGATATTTTTATGGCATTTAAGATTTATACAAAAACGGGAGATAAGGGTCAAACATCGTTAATTGGTGGCACACGTGTACCCAAACATCATATACGCATTGAAACCTATGGTACAGTGGATGAGTTGAACTCATACATTGGTTTAATCCGTGATCAGGATATTGATAAGCATGTAATTGACGTGTTGATAGAAGTACAAGATAGATTGTTTACCATCGGTTCGTCTTTGGCTTCGGATCCCGAAAAATCAAAAATGAAAATACCTGATTTAAAGGAGGAGGATGTTGTATTTTTGGAGCAAGAGATGGATAAAATGGATGAAAAATTGCCCGAAATGCGCTCTTTTGTTTTGCCTGGTGGGCATACAACGGTTTCGTTTTGTCATATCGCTCGTTGCGTATGCCGTAGAGCCGAGCGTCTTTCTATTCAACTTGCTGAAAACAGCTATGTTAATGAGCTGGTAATAAAATATTTAAATCGCTTGAGCGACTACCTTTTTGTGCTGTCGCGCAAACTTACCATGGATTTGAATGCGCAGGAAATCCCCTGGAAACCACGCATTTAAATAATTGTTTTTTTTACATTTTGATTAGTGGAATTAATTTTTACTTTTGCAAAAAAATTGATGAAGCATAAAAAATCAATTTTTGGGTATAACATTTGGTAGATTTTCTACGTTTTAATCAATAAAAATAAAAACAATGTATTGGACACTTGAATTAGCAAAAAACCTTGAAGACGCACCGTGGCCGGCTACAAAAGACGAATTAATTGATTTTGCGATTCGCTCGGGTGCACCTATGGAGGTTATTGAAAACCTTCAAGAGATTGAGGATGAGGGAGAAATGTATGAAAGTATTGAAGAAATTTGGCCTGATTATCCAACAAAAGACGACTTTTTCTTCAATGAAGATGAGTACTAAACAATCCTCAACAACTTATTAACCAACCCCGTAAAGAAATTTACGGGGTTTTTTTATTGTTTAATTTGTAGCGGTTTGTTGCGTTTTCATGTTAATTTGTCAGCACATTGTATTCGGAACGATATTTGACAGTAGGTATGAATAAATTTGTGGATTATAAGCCAATTTTAACGATGAAATACCGCTAATTTTCGCTAAATTTGTACTCCTTATTATTAATATAAACCAACAATAACGTAATGTTAGATTTTATCACCCAAAAGATTTCCAAAATTTTCGGAACTAAATCAGAAAGAGATCGCAAAGAATTAGAACCGATTGTTACTAAAATATTATCAGAATATGCCAAGTTGTCGGGAATAACAAATGACGAGCTGAGAGGCAAAACATTAGATTTTAAGAAACGCATTGCAGATTCATCTGCCCAGGAACAAGCTGAAATAGTTAAGATAAAACAACAAATTGAAAGTGATTTGTCATTGACAATTGAACAAAAAGACGATTTATATGTTGAAATAGATAGGCTAGAGAAAATTGTTTTTGAGAAAAATAAAAAAGTTATTGATGAAATATTACCAGAGGCTTTTGCTGTTGTAAAAGAAACAGCAAGACGCTTTACCGAAAATAAATCCATTGCGGTTAAAGCAACCGATATGGATAGAAATTTGGCAGCTAAGCGCGAATCAATAAAAATTGATGGCGATATGGCAATTTGGAGCAATAGCTGGTTGGCTGCTGGAAATACCGTTACCTGGGACATGGTTCACTACGATGTTCAGTTAATTGGTGGTATTGTTTTGCATCAAGGTAAAATAGCCGAAATGAGCACTGGAGAAGGTAAAACCTTGGTGGGTACTTTGCCAGTTTATTTGAATGCCTTATCAGGTAGAGGGGTGCATGTGGTTACGGTAAACAATTACCTTGCAAAACGAGATTCAGAATGGAATGGTCCTTTGTTTGAGTTTCATGGACTTTCTGTAGATTGTATTGATAAGCACGAGCCTAACTCAGAACAACGCAGGCAAGCCTATTTAGCCGATATTACGTTTGGTACTAACAATGAATTTGGCTTTGATTACTTGCGTGATAATATGGCTCGTAGCCCAGAAGATTTGGTGCAACGCAAACAAAATTTTGCTATTGTAGATGAGGTAGATAGTGTATTGATTGATGATGCACGTACACCTTTAATTATTTCGGGCCCAACACCTAAAGGCGATGTACAGGAATTTGCGGCATTGAAACCTCGTATCGAAAAAATTGTGAATGCTCAGCGTGCTTATATCAATACCGCATTGGCACTTGCAAAACAATTGATTTCGGAAGGAAACGAAAAAGAAGGTGGCTTGGCTTTGTTGAGAGCACACAGAGGTTTGCCTAAAAACAAAGCTTTAATTAAATATTTGAGCGAAACCGGTGTTAGAGCAATTTTGCAAAAAACAGAAAATCAGTATTTGCAAGATCAATCCAGGGAAATGCATAAAGTGGATGCAGAGTTGTTTTTTACTATTGATGAAAAACATAACTCGATTGAACTTACCGAAAAAGGATTGGATTTAATTTCTACAACATCAGAAGATTCGAGCTTTTTTGTTTTGCCAGATGTTGGAACAGAAATTGCAGCACTAGAGAAATCTACACTTTCGCAAGATGAAAAATTAAAAAGAAAGGAAGAATTGATTCGTGATTTTTCAATAAAATCAGAACGTGTACATACTATTACCCAGTTGCTAAAAGCATACACTTTGTTTGAAAAAGATGTTGAGTATGTGATTATGGATGGTAAAGTAAAAATTGTTGATGAGCAAACTGGCCGTATTATGGAGGGAAGAAGATACTCTGACGGATTACATCAAGCAATTGAAGCCAAAGAAAATGTAAAAGTAGAAGCTGCCACACAAACGTACGCTACAATTACATTGCAGAATTATTTCCGTATGTACAATAAGTTGGCTGGTATGACTGGTACAGCCGAAACAGAGGCGGGTGAGTTTTGGGATATTTATAAATTGGATGTGGTTTCTATACCTACCAATAAGCCAGTTCAGCGTAAAGATTATGAAGACTTGGTTTATAAAACCAAGCGTGAAAAATACAATGCCGTAATTGAAGAGGTTGTAAAGTGTGTTCAAGCCGGACGTCCAGTGTTAGTGGGTACTACATCGGTTGAGATTTCTGAATTGCTTAGTCGTATGTTAAAACTAAGAGGTATTCAGCACAATGTATTGAATGCGAAAATGCACCAAAAAGAGGCAGAAATTGTTCAGCAGGCTGGTTTGCCGGGTACTGTTACTATTGCTACCAATATGGCTGGTCGTGGAACAGATATTAAACTCGGACCAGGAGTAAAAGAAGCTGGTGGATTGGCAATTATCGGTACCGAGCGTCACGAGTCGAGACGTGTTGACCGTCAGTTGAGAGGTCGTGCAGGTCGTCAGGGAGACCCTGGTTCTTCTCAGTTTTTTGCATCGCTTGAAGATGATTTAATGCGTTTGTTTGGGTCGGATAGAATTGCAAAATTGATGGATAGAATGGGTGTAGAAGAAGGAGAGGTAATTCAACATTCAATGATTACAAAATCAATTGAGCGTGCTCAGAAAAAAGTAGAAGAAAACCATTTTGGAGTTCGTAAACGTTTGATTGAGTACGATGATGTAATGAATTCTCAACGTGAAGTAATTTATAAAAAGAGACGTCATGCATTGTTGGGCGAGCGTTTGTCAATAGATGTAATTAACTCTATTTACAGCACTTGTGAGGCAATTGTTGCAGAATACCATCCAGTAAAAGATTATGAGAATTTTACACTGGAAGTGTTACGAGTATTGGCTGTAGAGCCACCGTTTACTGATGAAGAGTTTGATAAATGGGATGCTGCAAAAGTTATAGAAGCACTTTATACTCATGCCGAGCAACATTACATTCATAAAAATGAAGTGATGGCAAACAAGGCGTTTCCAATCATTAAAAATGTTTACGAAGACCAAGCTAACACCTACGAAAACATGGTAACACCACTTTCGGATGGCATTAAAACATTGCAGGTTGTTGTGAATTTAAAACGTGCATACGAAACACGTGGTAAGGAGCTTATCACAGGACTTGAAAAAGGTACCACTTTGTCGATGATTGATGATGCGTGGAAAGAGCATTTGCGCGAAATGGATGATTTAAAACAATCGGTTCAGAATGCTGTGTACGAGCAAAAAGACCCATTGTTGGTTTATAAATTTGAGTCGTATGATTTGTTTAAGTTAATGCTTACGGGTGTAAATAAGGATGTTGTATCTTTTTTGATGCGCGCTAATTTGCCAAATGAAACGCACCAAACGGTGCAGCAAGCGCGTGTACAACTGCCTAAAAAGGAACAAATTCAAACAAGTAGGAGTGAGGCTGATGGTGAAGAACAAGCGAAGCCTAAAGCTCAACCAGTTAGGGTTGAACAAAAAATTGGAAGGAATGATGCTTGTCCTTGCGGTAGTGGTAAAAAGTATAAAAATTGCCATGGTGCTTAATGGTAATTAATTTCAAGTAGTGAAAGTGCCTCGTTTTTTATCAAAAGAATGAGGCACTTTTCAATTTAGCATGTTTGATGATACGGAAAAAATTGGAATCTGATTCCAAATTTTTCCAATTTAGAAATGGATAAATCAGAACACATACAAAATATAGTGCGCACACTGCCCGATAATCCGGGTGTGTATCAATATTATGATGCAGAACAACGTATTATATATGTGGGTAAAGCAAAGAATTTAAAAAAGCGCGTTTCTTCTTATTTTAATAAAGATCAACACGATAGTGGTAAAACTCAAGTGCTTGTAAAAAAGATTGTCGATATCAAATACATTGTGGTAGATACCGAAATGGATGCGCTATTATTGGAAAATAATCTCATCAAAAAGTACCAACCTCGTTACAACGTTTTACTTAAAGATGATAAAACATACCCTTGGATTTGCATTACAAATGAGCCCTTCCCGAGAGTTATAAGTACGCGCCATGTGTTAAGGGACGGCTCTTCTTATTTCGGCCCTTATACATCAGGTAAGGTTATGAATAACTTGATGGAGTTAATTAAAAAGTTGTATAAAATTAGAAGTTGTAATTTAAAACTTACTGACGAAAATATAACTCAAAATAAATTTAAGGTATGTTTAGAATACCACATTGGCAATTGTAAAGCGCCTTGTGTGGGCAAAGAAAAGGAGAGTGAATACAATCAAACAATATTTGAAATAAAAGAAATTGTAAAAGGCAATATAGCAGCTGTTACACGACATTTAAAAACACTCATGCAAGCATATGTAGAAAAGCTTGAGTTTGAAAACGCACAGCTTGTGAAAGAAAAAATTGATTTGCTGGAAAAGTTTCAAAGTAAGTCCACTATTGTAAGCCCTTCTATTCATAATGTTGATGTGTTTTCTGTTTTGTCAGACGAAAAATCAGGATATGTTAATTATTTAAAGGTTGTAAGTGGTGCCATTATACAAGGCCATACGCTTGAATTGAAAAAGAAGTTGAGCGAAACAGACGAAGAATTGTTGACGCTTGCAATTACAGAGTTGAGAGATCGTTTTAATAGTGATTCAAAAGAGTTGATATTGCCTTTTGAATTATCAACAGCGTTTGAAAATATTGTAATCACGGTTCCTCAACGTGGAGATAAAAAACATTTGCTTGAATTATCTACTCGGAACGCAGATTATTACAGGCGTGAAAAAATAAAACAAGAAAGTTTAATAGACCCTGAACGCCACACCAAACGTATACTCGAACAAATGAAAAAGGATTTACACTTGAGCGATGTTCCACGACATATCGAGTGTTTTGATAATTCGAATTTTCAAGGTGCTTATCCTGTTTCGGCAATGACAGTATTTAAAGATGCTAAACCGAGTAAAAAAGATTATCGCCATTTTAATATAAAAACAGTAGAGGGCCCAAACGATTTTGCGTCAATGGAAGAGGTGATATACAGGCGCTATAAACGTGTTATTGACGAACAATTAGAAATGCCTCAGTTAATTGTAATTGATGGTGGTAAGGGGCAGTTAAGTTCTGCTATGCAGAGCCTAGAAAAATTGGGTTTGAGAGGAAAGGTTGCTGTAATAGGTATTGCAAAACGTTTGGAAGAAATTTATTTTCCTGGCGATTCTATTCCAATATATTTAGATAAGCGAAGCGAAACTTTAAAAATTATTCAGCAAATACGTGATGAAGCCCACCGTTTTGGAATTACACACCATCGAAGCAAGCGTGATAAAGGAACTTTAAAAACGGAACTTACAGAAATTAAAGGTATAAGCACAGCAACAGCTCAAAAACTACTTAGTCATTTTAAATCTGTAAAAAAAATAAAAGAAGCGGATCTTGTTGATTTGATTCCAGTGATAGGTGCTTCAAAAGCAAATATGGTGTTTGAGTATTTTAAAAAAGAGAAATAAACAGCCATCTTGTTTTCTTTTTAGCTTATAGATTTAATAGTAGAATTAGGTGTTTTTTATTTTTATAAATTAGTATTTGTAATGTCAAAAAAAAATAAAAATATGAAAGCTAATACCATCAGGTTAAGAAAATTTTTTTTAAAAAATACAACGCTACTTTTATTTGTATTGTGTTTAGGTAATTCAATGGCTCAATCACCTGTTTTTACATGGCTTAATGGGTCTTCTGTTTTTAAACAAATGGGAAACTATGGTACAATGGGCGTTTCCAGTAGTGCCAATATTCCTGGCGCCAGAGAAAATGCAATGACTTGGGTTGATAATAATGGAATGTTTTGGCTTTTTGGTGGACATGGGTATTCGACTATATCTACAGAAGGTTATTTGAACGATTTGTGGAAGTATGATGTTTCAACCAATGAATGGACTTGGGTTGCAGGAAGTAATACCAATAACTCTCATGGAACTTATGGTACAATGGGGGTTGCAGCTTCTACAAATATTCCGGGTGCTCGACAAAATGCATATACATGGGTTGATAACAATAATAATTTGTGGCTATTTGGCGGAAATGGCTATGCTGTTGGTGGCGGCTTAAATTACTTGAATGATTTGTGGAAGTATTCTATCACTACTGGTCAATGGACATGGGTTTCTGGCTCCAATACAGCCAACTCATCCGCTACTTACGGAACAGTAGGTGTAGCTTCTGCAAACAATATTCCCGGTGCTCGATATGGTGGAAATACATGGAAAGATAGTGCTGGTAACTTATGGCTTTTTGGTGGACAAGAAAACCACGGATCTATTGAACGATTAAATGATTTGTGGAAATACAATATCAACACCAACGAGTGGACATGGGTAAAAGGCGCAAACACCAGTAATCAAACTGGTATATATGGCACAAAAGGCGTAGCTGCTGATGCTAACACTCCTGGTTCACGCCAAGCGAGTGTGTGTTGGACAGATAATGCCAACAATTTTTGGTTATTTGGTGGATATGGTTTTCCCGAAACAGGAACAACATACTCTTATTTGAATGATCTTTGGATGTATAATGTTTCGTTAAATCAATGGACTTGGGTTTCGGGAACAAACCTGTTAAATCAATCGGCTACTTATGGAACGCTTGGTGTTGCGTCAGCAAATAATATACCTGGTGCTAGGCAAATGAGCATTGGCTGGACAGACGATAACGACAACCTGTGGCTTTTTGGGTCTTGGGGATATACTGCTCCTCAATTTGGACGAATGAATGATTTGTGGCAATTTAATACTACTACAAATAATTGGACGTGGTATGCTGGTTCAAACACTCCTAATCAATTGGGAATATATGGAACACAGGGTGTAAGCAATACTACAAATATTGCTGGTGCCAGACGAATGAGTGTGTCTTTTAAATCATCTACAGGCGATTTTTATCTTTTTGGAGGAAATGGATATGATCAATTGGATAGTCTTGGCTTATTAAATGATATGTGGAAAATTTCAATCAATCAAAGTGTAAATACCAACAATATGGAAGAGGAGGTAAGTGCATTAAAAATTTATCCAAATCCTTTTAACAACGCTGTAAACATTGCATACAAGGATAGTCAGGCACACTTAGTTGAAATAATGGATATATCTGGTCGTACACTTTACAAAACTACTTTTAATGCAAAAACATCAATAGACTTATCTAAATTTTCGGGAGCTGTATTTATTGTAAAGGTTGATAATAGGGTAAAAAAAGTGATAAAACAGTAAGTGATTTGGATTTACGTGTTAACTAAAAAGTAGAGTTTTGATATTTGACACTTTTGTCAATAAATATCAAACTCAATATCGTCATAGCAAATTGTTTCGTGCCCTTTGTTCCAAAAATATATTTTTAAAACATCGCTGTCTTCAATAGTGGTATTGATAACAAATTGTGTTTCTAGTTGTTGCCACGCATTGTTTTTTAATAGTTGTTTGTTTACATCAAAGGCTTGGTAATATTTATTTCCATTTGTGCCAGAAACATCAGCCACTAGATTTAGTTGTTCGATTTTATTATTGCTAAGTAGTCAGCTGTCAAAAAGTCTCTTCTAATAGCAATATCAACAAATTAGGTTAAAAACATGTTATAAAAATCTGCAAGAAATGAATAACTATATTCATAAATCTTGCAGATTTGTGCATGCTATCAAA
>JBASCV010000218.1:0-12584 GCA_049651825.1 Bacteroidia bacterium | reverse complement strand
GCTCCACAGATTAGTGTTCCTGATTCTGTTTGTCCAGGAGAACCAGTTTCTTTCTCAGTTTACGGTGGTTCTTTTAACTCATTTAACTGGATTTTTGGTGATGGAGCAACGTCAAATCAATCTAATCCTAGCCATTCATATACGTCAACCGGTATAAAAACTGTTATTTTAACCACAACAGGTAATTGTGGAACTCAAACTACCACTAAAGCGCTCAAAGTTTCTAACTTGTTAATACCTCAAGTTTCTATATGGGCAAATCCAAGTACATCAACATGTCCTAATGTGTCAATTTCGTTTGATACCTATGAATTTTCAAGTTATTTATGGAATTTTGGCGATGGTGCAACAGCTACAGTTAAAAATCCAACACATGCTTATTCAACAGTGGGAAACAAAGCAGTTACTTTAACGGTTACAAATAACTGTAACCAATCTGCAACAACTACATATACTGCTGTTATTTCAACAACACCACCACCTTTCCCTAATTGGATTAGCATGTATGCATATCAAACGTTGGTGTGTCCTAATACCGAAGTTGGGTTTAATGGTCCATCAGGTTACACAAGTTATCAATGGAATTTTGGCGATGGTTCGCCTGTAATTACAAGTAATGATTATTACAAATATCATACTTATGGTAGTACTCCAGGAACCTATATCGCATCATTAAAAGTTACTGCTCCTTGCGGAAACGATACAACATTGTATGATACAGTAATTGTTTCCAATAATGCACCATTTCCACAAAATATGACCTATTCATTGAGTGTAAACGCTTCACCATCTTGCCCTAATACAAGTATAGGATTTCAAGCACCATCAGGTTTTAATAGTTATCAATGGAATTTTGGTGACGGAACCGTTATAACAACAACCGATTATTCTACCAATCATACTTACGGTAATACACTAACAACTTATACCGTATCGGTTAAAATTACGAATAACTGTGGTAACGATACTACCTTATATAACTCTGTTCAAATAAACGGGAACATTCCATTTCCTACGGGCAACTCATTTAAATTAACGGCAAGCCCTTCAACATCTTGTCCTAATAGCGATATTTCGCTACAAGCCCCTTATGGTTACAATAGCTATATGTGGATGTTTGGTGATGGTTCACCTTCAATTACAACACAGTACTCAGGTCAATACCATAAATATACAACATTAGGCACTTATACTGCTTCGGTAAAAATAACCAATGGCTGTGGAAACGATACAATTATATCTACAACGGTAAGTATTCAAGGCAATTTAGGCTTCCCAAATAACAATTTTTTCGTTAGTCATAATCCCGACCCTGTTTGCCCTAATGATATGGTAAACTTTAATGTTCCTAATGGTTATAGCTATTACGAGTGGAATTTTGGAGATGGCTCTTTAACAGAGATTAAGCAACAAAGTTATAATAATCATAAGTTTACCGGAAGCGCATCAATGTATGTAGTTTCGGTAAAGATAAAAAATGGTTGTAATAACGACACTATTCTTTACGACACGGTTCATGTGAATAGTAATAGCGGCTTTGGAAGTTATGAATCATTAAACTTTCAATCTAGCCAATCATCATTTTGTCCACAAACCTATGTAACATTTAATGCGCCTTGGGGCTTTTCAAATTATCAATGGAATTTTGGCGACAATACTGGAAGTGCGTTTTCAACTCAAAGTCAGTTTAACCATTTCTATGGAAATCAGATAGACACGTTCACCGTTTCAGTAAAAATAACTAATGGTTGCGGTCAGGATACTACATTGTATACATACGTAAATACCGTATCAGATATGCAATTTCCGAATAATAATTTCAATTTAAATCACAACCCCGACCCAGTTTGCCCTAATGATTGGGTTTCGTTTAATTCTCCTGGTGGTTATAACTACTATGAATGGAATTTTGGTGACGGTTCGCCTGTTTTAACTGGTCAACAAAGTCATCCAAACCACAAGTACACCGGAACTAGTCAGATGTATTTCGTATCGTTAAAAATTAAAAATGGTTGTGATAATGATACAATGTTGTATGATACAGTACATGTAAACAATAATGTTGGGTTTCCTAACGGTAATAACTTTAATTTAAGTTCAAACGAAAAAATATGCCCAAGCTCATATGGTAATTTTAATGCACCAAATGGTTATTCAAAATACGAATGGGATTTTGGAGATAATAGCCCTTTAGAAACCACAACAAGTAGTAGTTTTAATCATTTGTATGGTAATCAGGTTGCAAGCTACACCGTTTCAGTTAAAATTACAAACGGTTGTAATTTTGATACCACTTTGTACACAACATTACAAGTAGATAATAATATTGGTTTCCCTAACGAAGACTGGTTTAATGTTTATGCAAATCCAAATCCTGCTTGCCCTAATGATATGATTGGATTTAGCGCTCCAGGTGGATATAACAACTACAAATGGACTTTTGGTGACGGTGATAGCATTGCAAGTAGCCAAAGCAATGTAGGCCATAAATACACCACGGCAGGAACATACACTTATTCGGTAAAGATAAAAAATGCTTGTGATAACGATACCGTGTTGTATGGGCAGATAAATGTAAGCACCTCAGGTTCAAATCAAAACAATTTAGAAATATATACGGATAACAGTGTAACTTCTTGTCCTGATGAGTTAATAGAGTTTGGGTTAAATCAAAATGGATACTCAAACTACTATTGGTACTTCAGTAATGGTAATTCAGGGTTTGATACGGTTACTACCACTGGTAACAATATACAACACGCTTTCCCTGCTGCAGGCACTTACACGGTTATTTGTAAAATAATTAATGGCTGTGGCGATACTATTCAAGGACAAAAAACAGTACAAGTGATGACGAATAGCCCTATTAGTAATAATTTGTCAATAGAAGGCTCTCCAAACCCATCTTGCCCTGGCGATGAAGTATTCTTCAACATTCAAAGTGGCCAATTAACTAACGAATATATTTGGGATTTTGGCGATGGTTCACCAGCTGATACAACTATTGGAACTGGCATTAGTCATGTTTATACTACAGCGGGTACAAAAACCATCACCGTTGTAGCAAAAAATACCTGCGGAATGTCAAAAACGTTAACGTTGACACAAGTAGTTGGTAGCGGTAATCCTCCAACATTACAGCGCGAAAACGGTTCACCAAATTGGGGAGCTGTAACGGACGATGGTGGTAATAATAGTACCGTTGGTTGTGCTGGCGATGCTGTGGTGTTTTATTTTATGGGAACAGCAACTAGCAATTTATGGTCGTTTGGAGATGGTGTAACACAGGTTGCTACTGAAACAATGATTGTTGATGGTGGTGATGGTTCATTCCCTGTTACAATAATAAAACATGTGTTTCAAAACAACGGACAATACACCATTGGTTTAACCTTAACAAATGGATGTGGATTAAGCACAACTGATTCTACTACTATTACAATTGGTGGTGGTCAGGCTGTTAATGGTGATATGACAACTTCTTCTCCACCATATACTACGTGTGCCCCAATTGACTTTATTGCATTTGGTGGTTCAAATTATGCTTGGAATTTTGGCGATGGTGCTACCATTAGCTCTTCATCACCTACTGTATCGCATACCTATGCTAATCCAGGTATTTATGTTGCTTCAGTTGTTATTACTAATGGTTGTGGCAACACGGCAACCTATTCAAAATCAATAAATGTTTCGGGCGGCAATGGTCCACAGGTAACATTGGTTTCATCGTTTGCGCCAAATTGTTATGGTGCAAATAATGGTATGGCTATTGTTACCGCAAGTGGTGGAACAGCTCCATACACTTATTTGTGGAATGATGTGAATGCACAAACTACAGAAACTGCAACTGGCTTAAGTGCAGGTGTTTACAATGTAAGTGTTAAAGATAACATTGGTTGTGAATCGGTATTTGCAGTTTCAATTACAGATCCTGCACCTATTGTGGCTTCAATTGCTACTACTCCTTCTACGTGTGGCAGCCAAACAGGTACAGCAACCGCAACTATTGTTTCTGGAGGTACTGCTCCTTATACCTATTATTGGTCGCCAGGTGCTACTTCAACCGCATCAGTTACAAATATAGGTTATGGCACCTATACTGTTACAATAAACGATAACAATGGCTGTCAAATAACTAAAACAGCTACGATTAGCGATGTAAACTCAGCAACAGTTGATTTAGATTCTACGGTAAGTGTATCTTGTAGTGGTGGCTCAAATGGCGCCATTTATATTGACGTAACAGGAACCGCAACCTATACCTACGCTTGGTCGAATGGAGCAACAACACAAGATATAACAGGCTTAACTGCCGGAACCTATTCGGTACAAGTTTCAGGGAACAATGGCTGCCATGCAGTATATACTGCCACTGTTGCAGAGGGTACAGAACTTAGCGTAACTGCCGTTACTACAACAGCGCCTACTTGCGGTAATTTTGATGGGGTTGCAACAGCAACAGCTACTGGTGGAACTTCGCCATATAGCTACATGTGGGATTCTGGCTCTGGTAACCAAACCACAGCTGCTGCAACAGGCCTTCCTGCTGGTTCGTACACCGTTACTGTAACCGACTCAAAAGGATGTGTTGATTCAACCGCTATTGCATTAAGTAACTCAAATGCTCCAAACATTACAGCTGTAATTACAGATGTAACATGTAATGGCAACACGGATGGAGCAGTTAATATTTCGGTTACTGGTGGTACTTCGCCTTATTTATATACGTGGAATGTACCTCCGCCACAAACTAATACGCAAGATTTGAATACCTTGGCTGCCGGTAGTTATTTTGTATTTGTAAACGATGCGCAAGGTTGTTTAAGTGTAAGAACATTTACAGTTGCTCAGCCTGCTGTGCTAGTAGCTACAGCTTCGGCAACAACTGCTACTTGTAATGCAAACAATGCAACGGCATCGGTTACTGTTACTGGTGGTACAGCTCCGTATACCTACTTATGGAATACAACCGATACAACTCAAAGTGTTGATAGTTTAGCTGTAGGTTCATATACAGCTACTGTTACTGATGATAAAGGCTGTACAACTACTTCAAGTACAAGTGTTTCAACATCAGTGCCTACGCCAAGTATTTGTATGGTTACGGTTGACAGCTTTTCAGTAAACAACGAAATTTATTGGGACAAAACACAATACATGAATGTGGATTCATTTATTGTTTACCGTGAGGTATCTAGTGGTATTTATAAGCGCATTGGTGCTGTTCATGCCGATTCGTTAAGTATGCTTACCGATACAGCACGTAGTGTTGGCCCAGCAAATGGCGATCCTAACGTTACAACATACCGTTATAAGCTTCAAATACGAGATGTTTGTGGCAATTATAGCGAGAAGAGTCTTTATCACAATACCATTTTCATAAACTTTGATGAGGTGAATGGTACTTTTAGTTGGAACCCTTCTTACTCGATTGAAAATGAGGTTATTACTGCTGTTGCCAATTATGTTTTAATTTACGATACAACAAGTACTGATACCGATTGGTTTCAGGTAGGCGTTACTGCAGGTACTCAAAATCAGGTAACTGATACTGATTATAATAACCACAAAAATCACCCAGAGGCATCATGGCGTGTAAAAACTGATTGGAGCATTCAGTGTGAACCGACAAGGGCTCCTATAGTTACTTCACGTTCAAATATCAAAAAACCAAGCATTGTTATTGGGCTAGAAAATGTTGCTAAAACAAATAATAGCCTGAATATTTATCCAAATCCAACAAATGGCACGTTAACAATTGAATTGTTAGCTTATGTTGGAACTAATAAAGTGTTTATAATGAATGCTTTAGGCCAAATGATGTACGCTGATAGTGTACAAGGCATAGGTGGGAATATAAAAAAACAAGTGAATGTTAGTGCTTACCCTAAAGGTATTTACTCCGTAGTGTTAGAAAATGGCACTCAACGCACAGTAAAGAAATTAGTAATTAATTAGTAACTGTTTTTAAATTAGTTTAAATTTGCCTAACTCATATTCCAATGAGTTGGGCATTTTTATTTTATGTTGTCACGCTACAAACACTTCTTTTTGCTCATTGTGCTCATCATCAGTTTGTTGAGTAGCCATTTGTTTGCCCAACAATACCATTTTAAAAATTACGGAACAAAAAACGGGCTTGGAGGTTCAACAGTTACTAGTATTTTTCAAGATAACAAAGGTTATGTTTGGATCGCCACGCAAGGGGGAGGAGTGAGTAGGTTTGATGGGAAACAATTTAAAAATTATACCAAAAAGGATGGACTTGTTTCTAACGATATAACTTGTATTAATCAGGATAAAGACGGTAATATTTGGATTGGTTCAACTGATGGAGGCGTTTCAAAATACAATGGTTCATACTTTACCAATTATACCGAAAAAGAGGGTTTAGCAAACAATTTAGTTTACACTATTTATTGCGATGAACAAAACAAACTTTGGTTTGCTACTTCGGGTGGAGGTGTTTCGGTATATAGCAATGGCAAGTTTATTAAAACAATCAATAAAGCAAGCGGTTTATCATCGGATGTTGTTTTTTCAATTGTTCAGGATAAACAAAACAATTATTGGTTTGCTTTGGATAATGGTATTTCCAAATACGATGGTAAAATAATCACTAATTACAATAAACATCCATTAATCAACAAAAAAGTATTTTTTTCTTCTTTGTTAGATAGTAAAGGAATAATTTGGTTTGGTTCTATAAATGAGGGAATATTGAAGTACGATGGAAAAAAGTTTGAAAAAATTGCATTACCAAAGGAAGTGGCAGAAGATTTTATTGGCGCTATCGTAGAAGATAAAAAGAATAATATTTGGATTGCAACCGATCATGGTGTTTTAAAACTAAATAATGGCGAGTTTACGCTTTATAATGAATACAATGGGCTTTCGTCTAACAGTGTATTGTCATTAACTGTAGATTATGAAGACAATTTATTATTAGGGACTCAAGCAGGAGGGGTTAATGTATTAACTAGTGATGCTTTTGCATATTTTACAACAAAAAATGGATTAATTACAAACAAAATAACAACTATTGGAGAGTTTAATAATTATGGTTACGTATTGGGCTCATTAAGTGCAGGAATTTCTACATTTTCTTCTACTGTTTTTAATCATGTTGCGGAAATACCAGAGCTGAAACAAAGTATAATATCTTCTGTTGCAACCGACATAAATGGTAATTTATGGGTTGGTACGCAAAATGAAGGCGTGTTTATTTTAAACAAAAAAGGGGATAAGTTTTGCCTTGTTAAGCATATTGACCGCTTAAATAATTTAGAATTAGCGCTTGTTGTTAATATATTTCATGCCCAAAATGGTGATTCATGGATTGCTACTTTTGGTAGAGGATTATTTAAGTTGAATGATGATAAGGTAATTAATTATTCGAAGTCGAATGGTGATTTTGCTTCAGATAATATAACAACCATGTACATCGACACCAAATCCAACATTTGGCTTGGAACAAATGATGCAGGAATCATAAAAATGGCTCCCAATGGCTTGATTATCAACTATACCGAAAAAGATGGATTGCCAAGCAAATCAATATGGTCTATTGCCGAAGATGATAAACACAATTTGTATTTTGGTACTAACGATGCTGGAATTATAACTTACAATAGCAAAGAGTTTAACGTTTTGGACACAAAAAATGGTTTATGTTCCAACAATGTACCCGCATTGGCATGGGATAAAAAACGTAAAAATTTAATTGCTGGAACAGATAAAGGTGTTAATAAGCTATACGTAAATACCTCAGGCTCAATTGATAGTCTTCGCTACTATGGTGAGCACGAGGGTTTTAAAGGGGGCGAAGTAAACCAAGGAGCAATTCTTATTGATAGTAAAGGCTTGGTTTGGTTTGGTACTACCAACGGTTTGTTTAGGTACAATCCTAAATACGATTATAACACAAAAGTTGCACCTAAACTTAGTATAACAGGCATTCGTTTGGCTTACCAAAACGTAGATTGGAAAAAATATACCGATTCGGTAGACACCCGCACCAATGTTCCTAAAAGTTTAACTTTATCGTACGAAAACAATCACTTAACCTTTGATTTTCAGGCACTAACAACCAGTGATGTGAAGTATTCTTATATTTTAGAGGGCTTGGACAAAGAGTGGTCGCCATTATCGGGTTCAAACGAAGCCAATTACACCAATATTCCTCCAGGTAAAACATATACGTTTAGAGTAAAAGCAATCAATAATAATGGTGTTGAAAGTGATGGAGCCACAACTTTTACGTTTAGCATTAAATTGCCTTGGTGGCAAACGTGGTGGTTTTATTTATTGGTAATAGCGTTTATTACTATTGCCGTTATTATGTATATCAATTACCGTACGGCTAAGTTGGCAAAGGAAAAGCAATTGTTAGAACAAAAAGTTGCAGAGCGTACACTTGAGTTAAACACCTCAAACATGCGCTTATCGGAAGCAATAAATGCCATTACCGATAGTATGAACTATGCGCAACGTATTCAACAAAGTTTTTTAACATCTGAAAAGGTACTGAATCAAACATTAAAAAATTATTTTATACTGTATAAACCACGCGATATTGTAAGTGGTGACTTTTACTGGTCGTTTGATTTACCTGATAGAACAATTGTTGCTTGTGCAGATTGTACTGGACATGGAATACCAGGTGCTTTTATGAGTTTGATAGGCATTAGCTTACTAAACGAAATATCACACTCAAAAGGTATGGTTGAACCAGCAGCGATGCTTGATGAGTTAAGACGAATTATTATTATGGGCTTAAACCCTGAACATTCCGATTCGGGTGGAAAAGATGGTATGGATATAACTCTTATTTCTATTTTAAAGTCGGGAAATACCGATGAGGTAAAAATTCAATTTGCTGGTGCAAACAATGTCTTATGCGTAGTATCGAAACACAATAATCACGCAGAACTGCTTGAATATAAAGGAGATAAGCAACCCGTTGGTTTCCACTCCAATATGAAATCATTTACACAGCAAGAAATTGCACTCAAAAAGGGCGACATGATATACATGTTTACTGATGGTTATGCCGATCAGTTTGGAGGCGAAAGAGGCAAAAAATACATGGCACGTCAGCTAAAAAAAATATTGTTAACCGTTAGTGATTTGCCTACAAATACTCAAAAAACACAATTAGAAGCTAATTTTAATGCGTGGAAAGGCGATTTAGAGCAAATAGATGATGTAACAGTGCTTGGTATAAAATTATCTTAATATGACAATTCGTTTATTGATTTTCATGTGCTTTTAGAAGAAATTGTTCATTATATTTGCCTGTATATACATTTTATAGCGTTTGTCAAAATTGCCCGCTTAATGCAAGATGAGAAAAATTGTTTTTTTATTACTTTCTTTTATACTTGCTTATTCCTTAGTTAGCACTTCCGTTTATGGGCAATCAAAGCCGCTATCGGTTGATGCCCTTATTGAATCTACTCAGAATGATTCAGCTCGTGTTCAGGTTTTAATAAACTTGTCACTTGAATATCTAAATTCCGACCCCCAAAAAGGATTTGATTATGCTATAAATGCACTTGTATTAGCAACTCACTTAAACAACAAAAGACTTATTGCGCTGTCAAACAATAACTTAGGTGATTTTTATTGGTACAAATATGATTTTGTTTCTTCTGAAGCTTGTTATAAAGAGGGATTGAAAATATTTGAAGAGTTGAACGATAGTAGTTCAATCGCTAATTCATATCGAAATATTGCTTGGATATATCAAAACAAAAACCAAGATTCAGCATCGTTGGAATGCAATAAAAAAGCGCTTAAAATCAATTTGAAACGCAACAAAAGAAGGGCTGTAGCTGCAAACTATAGCGATTTGGGAATAAATTACACGAAATTAAAAACTTATGATAGCGCTATGATTTATCATTGCAAAGCTCTTGAAATAGAAGAAAAATCTGAACAGAAAAAACAGCTTCCAGCCATTTACGATAATATTTCCAATATATATAGCGAACTTGGAGCCAATTGGCTAGCAATTGATATGAGTCTAACAGCACTTAAATATTCAGAAGAGTTTGGAAACAAGAGATATATGATGGGAGCATGTAATCTTTTGAGCGAATTAAATAAAAAAGTAAAAGATTACGATGGTTCAATTCACTTTGCCAAATTATCAATACAATCTGCACGCGAAATAAACGATAAAAATGCTATTAACAATTTATATAAATCATTAGCTGAAACCTATGCTTTAATGCAAGATTATACACAAGCCTTGCATTATACACAACTATCTAACGTATTATCTGATTCATTATTTAATGAAAAAAATGGTCGCTTACACGAAGAAATGAAAAGTAAGTACGAATCAGAAAATAAGCTATTGTTAATTCAAAATTTAAAGAAGGATAAATTAATTACGGAACAAAAATTAGAACAAGAAAAAAAGACAAAACTATACTTCTCCACTTTTGCTGTTTTGGTGGGTGTATTTGCTTTGATAATGTTTAGAAACAATAAGCAACAAGAAAAAATCAACACGCAATTAGCCATTGCATCTGATGACTTAAGGCATAAAAATCAGGAAATAATTGATAGTATACTGTATTCAAAACGTATTCAGGATGTAAGTTTACCTACCGATGATTTAAGGGGTAAACTTTTTCCAAATTCTTTCATAATCTACCATCCAAAAGAAGTTGTAAGTGGTGACTTTTATTGGTATGCCGAAAAAAACGGGAAACGAATTATTGCCTGTTGCGACTGTACAGGCCATGGCGTTCCAGGAGCATTAATGAGTATGATAGGCATTAACAGCTTAAATAAAATTGTAAATGCGAAAGGGATTACACAACCTAATTTAATCTTGGAACTGTTTCATAAAGAAATAAGTAAAACATTACTGCAAGACGAAACAACAATTATTACCGATACCATAGATGTATCAGTTGTATGTTTTAATACCGAAACCGAAATAGAATATGCTGGTGCAAATTCGTGTTTATTTATTGCAAAAAACACGAAAACAAACACAAAATTGCTTGAAATTCAGCCTGATTTATTGTCTATAGGGGTAATAAAGGCAACAGAAACTATTACATATACTAATCACAAAATTCAACTTCAACAAAACGATTGCATTTACATGTTTTCCGATGGATTATTACATCAACCAAGCTTAATAAGTGGAGAAAAGTATGGGATTGAGCGTTTAAAACAACTTTTAACGGAAGTGGCATCTTACCCTATAATTGAACAAAAAGCTACGATTCAAAATAATTTAATTAGTTGGATAGGGGCGGTGGAGCAAATTGACGACATATCGGTTATTGGTATAAAAATATGAGTTTTAGAATAAAACATAGCTTAGTTGTTTTTGCTGTACTACTAATTAATGTAGTTGCAGCTCAAAATACCATTGTCGATTCGCTAATAAATATTGCCAACACTACTACAAATGATTCAGTTAAATTTCACACGTATATAAAAATCTCTAAAAAGATTGATGAATTGAAATTTGCTGAAAAAGTAGAGTTTAATAAAAAAGCAATTGCACTTGCCGAAAAAATGGATAATCAAACGTTTATAGCAATTGGTAATAGAGAATTAGGGGATTTATATAATGACAAAAACGATTTTGGAAGTGCGTCTATTTACTTTATGAAAGCAATGGAAATAGACAAAAAGATGGGTAATAAATATGGTGAAGGTATGGATTGTAATTTTATTGGTGAAGTATACCAAAGCCAGAATAAATTACAGGAAGCCCTTGAATATTATAGAAAATCATTAGAACTTAATAGGTCTGTTGATTCTTTAAAAAAAATGTCTGTAGCGTATAACAATATTGGTATTGTATACAGTTTGCAAAAAAAATATGATGATGCTCTAAAATGCTACGATACAATCTTAATGATTTCTGAAAAATATAAGAATAAAATTGGGATTGCTTCTTCTTACATGAATAAAGGAATAGTATATTATCACATGGGGAATGTTAAAGAGGCAATTAATCACACCGAAAAAGCTGTAGATATTAACCTTCAAATAGGTAAAGCAAGTAGGTTGTTGAGTTGTTATAGTAACCTAGGAGAATTGTATTTAAAAGATAACCAATTTGAAAAAGCAGAAGCCATATTTTTAAAAGCGAATGAATATGTATCAAAATCATCAGATAAACAAGCGATAAAAGGTTTGTACGATAATTTTTATGAATTGTATAAAACCCAAGGAAATGCACAGAAGGCTTATGAATACTTACTGAAAGTTGTACAGCTGAAAGATACAATACATGAAGAAAGTAACGCTAGAATAGCAATTGAAGCAACGGCAAAATATAATTCTGAACAAAATTCACTTGAAATAGAAGGCTTGAAAAAAGACAATGAATTATCTGCAGGTCTTGTAAAACGTGAACGAAACTTCCGAATATTAATAGGGATTTTAGTTGTAGTTATAATTGCGTTTTTAGTTGTCTTAATAAAGCGCATTGTTCAAAAACGTAAAAAAAATAAAGAGCTAGCGCTAGCATTTCAAAAAATTGAAAAGCAAAAGTTGCGTATAGCTGATAGTATCAACTATTCAAAGCGAATTCAGGATTCGAT
>JBASCV010000217.1:0-15938 GCA_049651825.1 Bacteroidia bacterium | reverse complement strand
GTTTTATTAATTCGGTTAATTGAGCCTATTTTATTTAAAGGTAAACGTACAATACGCGACTGCTCAGCCAATGCTTGCAATATTGACTGACGAATCCACCAAACGGCATAAGAAATAAACTTAAAGCCTCGGGTTTCATCAAAACGTTGTGCCGCTTTGATTAATCCCAAATTACCTTCATTTATTAAATCAGGTAAACTAAGTCCCTGATTTTGATACTGTTTTGACACTGAAACAACGAAACGCAAATTAGCTTTCGTTAACTTTTCAAGGGCAGCAGCATCTCCGGCACGAATTTTTTTTGCCAACTCTACTTCTTCGTCCGCTGTTATAAGCTCTACTTTGCCTATTTCTTGAAGATATTTATCAAGTGATGCGGTTTCGCGGTTGGTAACCTGCTTTGAAATTTTTAGCTGCCTCATATTAAATCATTTTTGGTAGCTATACGGTTAGGTTTCGCTTAATGTTTCAAATAATTAAATATTTTTCCCGATAAATGAGTTTTTTTTGCCGATGAAACGATTATTAACAATCCACCAAAAGTCATAAGCAACTGATTATCAAATCAATAAATAAGCTTCATTATTAAATTAAAACGAGAAAGAAATTGATTAAATACTTGTGATATGTTGCTCAAAAACACAATTGTGCAATACGCAAATTAGTGTATATTTGTAAACACTATGAAACCTCGTATCATATTAGATAGCAAGCACTTTGAAATAACGGTTAATCGCCTGTGTTATCAATTGATAGAAGTGCACAACGATTTTTCGGAAACCGTAATTATTGGACTTCAACCAAGAGGTGTTTTTTTGGCTAAACGTATTCACAAAAAGCTTACCGAAATAATTAACGCATCAACAAAAGGTAAATCCAAAAAAGAAATTAAATGTGGGAGCCTTGATATTACTTTTTATCGTGATGATTTTAGACAAAAAGAACTTGTGCCTAAAAGCACAGAGATGAATTTTGATATTGAAAACAAAAATGTAATATTAATTGATGATGTTCTGTTTACAGGACGTACAATACGAGCAGGATTAGATGCCATGCTAGCCTTTGGACGCCCTAAAGATGTTGAATTACTTGTTTTAATTGATCGTAGATTAAGCAGACATTTGCCAATTCAAGCAAAATATGTGGGTAAAACAATTGATTCCATTGCCTCTGAAAAGGTGAAGGTAGAATGGAAAGAAACCGAAGGAGTTGATAAGGTAACATTGATGAATCAGTAAAGGAGTTGATAATTGGGATTTGATAATTGGGAATTGGAGAAATAAAAAAATCACTAAATCTCTACTTCATTAAATCACTAAATAAAAAAATATGAGTTCATTAAGTACGAAGCATTTACTGGGAATTAAAGATATAACTGCTGATGATATCAATTTGATATTAACTACTGCAGAAAATTTCAAAGAAGTAATTAACAGACCCATTAAAAAGGTTCCTTCGCTAAGAGATATTACGATTGCCAATTTATTTTTCGAAAACTCAACACGTACAAAACTTTCGTTTGAACTTGCAGAAAAGCGTTTAAGTGCCGATGTTGTTAATTTTTCGTCATCAACATCTTCTGTAAAAAAAGGAGAAACATTGATTGATACGGTAAACAATATTCTTGCAATGAAAGTGGATATGGTAGTAATGAGACATCCGAACCCTGGTGCTGCTTTATTCCTTTCAAAACATGTAAATTCAAAAATTATTAATGCTGGCGATGGTGCTCACGAACACCCTACACAAGCTTTGCTTGATGCATTTTCTATCAAAGAAAAACTTGGTAGTATCAAAAAGAAAAAAATTGCCATCATTGGTGATATATTACATTCGCGTGTGGCGCTTTCCAATATATTTTGCTTACAAAAATTAGGTGCTGAAGTAATGGTATGCGGCCCAACAACACTAATGCCCAAATACATCCAAAGCCTAGGAGTAAAAGTTGAACACGACCTTAGAAAAGCGTTAGAATGGTGTGATGTGGCAAATATGCTACGCATTCAGCTAGAGCGACAAGATATTAAATATTTTCCTTCACTACGAGAATATACTATGCTTTTTGGATTAAATAAAGAGTTGCTAGATTCTTTATCTAAAAAAATTGTAATAATGCACCCTGGCCCAATAAACAGGGGGGTTGAAATTACTTCAGATGTTGCTGATAGTAATCAGAGCATTATTTTGGATCAAGTAGAAAATGGTGTAGCTGTTAGAATGGCAGTTCTTTTTTTGCTTGCAGGAAGAGCTTAAGTAAATTTAAATAGTAGGTGCAGAACAACCATCATTATATTTTTAATTAAACCAAACAATATTACTAATTGCGTTGATTTAAATGTGCTGCTTTTAATTACATTATTTACTACATTTTAAATCCACAAAAGCCTCATTATCAAAAACATAAAGCCCATTCAGTAATTTTAATTAAAAATAATTACACTTTGCTGTAACTTATTAAATAGCTCAAGCGTCCTATGTACAAAAGGCGCTAAAATCAATAATTTAAATATATTAAAACCACAACAATATGACACGCAATATTAATAAAATAGTAGGTTTAATAACAGTATTAACAAGCTATACACTACAGGTAAATGCTCAAAAAATAGAGCAAACAAGAACTGTTGCCGATTTTACAGGAATAAAAGTGGGCGATATGTTTGACGTAAAACTTAAACAAGCTGAGAACAACTCGGTTTCAATAAATGCTGATGAAAATAAACAAGCAAACATAAAAACAGAAGTTAGCAACGGTATACTTTCTATTATTAGCGATGGGAAAGAGGATGTTGATGCTACAGTTACACTTGGAGTGAAATCATTGAACAGTATAAAAATTACAGGAATGGCAGATGTTAAATCTGAAAACAGATTAAACTGTAATCAACTGACTATTGAATCGAATGGAGCTGGTGGGATAGACTTAGATGTAAATGCCAAAGAAACTATTACTGACATTAGTGGTATTGGAGATGTTATTTTATCTGGCATTGCAACGTTGCATACATCAAAAGTATCAGGTACAGGCAGTTTAAGAGCAAGTAACTTAGAAACCGACAAATCGGTTGTTAAAGTTTCGGGAGTTGGTGATGCAAAAGTAAATGCAAAACAAACCATTGATGCTGATGTATCAGGTGCCGGTTCAATCATATATAAAGGAAATCCTGCTGAACGAATTATTAATATCAGTGGAATTGGCTCTGTAAGAGAAAGTAAAAATGGCACAGGAGATGAAACGGCATCAGACACCACTAAATTTAAATTGGGGAATAAAAAATATACGATTATAGGCGATGAAAATTTTGAAGCAAAAGATACACAACGCACAACAAATAATACATTTAAACATTGGAGCGGTTATGAGTTAGGCGTAAATGGATTTTTGGATTATAAAAATAGTTTAGATGTACCCACCAATGGTGATTTTATGGAACTAGATTACCCAAAATCTTACCAGTTTGGTCTTAATTTATTTGAAAAAGATTTTCATGTTTATAAAAACTATGTAAACATCGTTACAGGGCTAGGTTTTGATTTTAATCACTACGCATTGCGTAACAGTGTAACTCTTAACGGAAGTAGTGATTTTCTTGCAGCATCAATTGATTCAATAGAATATAAAAAAAATACAATTAATGTTAGCTACCTAAAAGTGCCGTTATTATTAGAATTTAACACAAGTAAAAATCCTGATAAAAATTTTCATATTGCTATAGGTGGTGAGTTTGCATACAGAATTCACTCTGTTGCAAAACAAAAATGGGAAACTGATGACAAAAGATATAAAATGAAGCAACGTGACGATTTTAACTTAGAACCTTTTAGATATAGTGCAACCGCAAGAATTGGATACAACAATGTTACTGTATTTGCTAATTATGGATTAAATAGATTATTCAAAAAAGATAGAGGTCCTCAAGTATATCCTTTTAGTTTAGGAGTTTGTATTGCAATGAAATAAAAAATAAAACCTGTGCTTTTTCTTAACTAAAGTAATGACAGTAAAAGAATATAACGAAACTGTTGATTTATATGCAGATAATCTGTATCGATTTATTCTTAAAAATATTAAGAATGAAGAAAAAGCACAGGATATTGTTCAGGATACATATGAAAAAATGTGGCTAAAAGTAAACGATTTAGAATCAAAAAACGCTAAATCATACATGTTTACAACAGCTTATCATACAATGATTGATTATATACGTAAAGATAAAAAACAAGATGACTTTTCTCAAATAAATACAAATACCTTAAGCCACTCAGGTCAATATAACGATTTGAAAGAAGTGTTAAATGAAGCACTAACCAAACTACCTGAAATTCAACGGTCGGTTATTTTATTACGAGATTATGAAGGATACAACTATACCGAAATTGGAGCAATAACAGGATTAAGCGAATCTCAAGTAAAAGTATATATTTTCAGAGCACGTTTATTCTTGAAAAACTATATTGGTGCTGTTGAAAATTTAATATAAATAAAAAAATGACTATCAACAAAAATAACTACGAAGCGTATTTTCTCGATTATCACGAGGAAAATCTCTCTGCGGAAGAGGTTGCTGAGTTATTACTTTTTGTTGAGCTACACCCCCAATTAAAAGAGGCGTTTGAAGCTTTTGAACCTATTTGTATTGATGGTATAGAAACAATAGAACTAAAAAACAAAGCTTCGTTCAAAAAAGTTGTTTTATCAGATAATACAACCTCAGGATATGTGCTATCTGAAATGGATTATTTATTTATTTCAAACATAGAAAAAGTAATTACTACAGAAGAAAAACAAAAATTAGAACTATTATTAAAAAACAATCATAATTTTAAAAAACAAGAAAATTTATATAGCCACACACTGCTCAAACCCGATGTTAAACTAATTTTAAAAAACAAACAACAACTGAAAAAGAAAACAACTACACTTGTTCCTTTTTATTATTCAATTGCTGTTGCAGCATCAATAGCTCTACTAATTGGTATTTTTTATTTTAACAACTCTTCAAATAATGAAATAATAACAATTGCTGAAACAAAACAAAAACCAGCAATTATTAGCAATAATATTGTTAATACTACTATAACGACTAATCAAACTAATCAAAAAAAATCATCAACGATTAGAAAAATTAAAACAAAAAAAAGAATAATAAAAGTAACAAACGAAAAAGAAATAACACCTGTAGTAGAAATTAATACAACTACTTTAGTAACCCAAATTAAAATTGAAGAACAACTAAACACAAATTATATTCCCGAAACGATAGCAACAGATGTTGTTGCTGATAAAAAAAACATTGAACACAATAACGTTACAAAAGTACCAACACAAGTAAACGAATACCTTTCGATTAAAGAATTTACAGCGCAAAAAATTAAAGAAACTATTTTAAATGACCAGACGGATATTCCCAAAAATAAAAACAATAAGAAGCTTAATGGTTGGGATATTGCACAATTTGTGACAAAAAATATTAAAAAAATTACAGGACGCAATATTGTTGAGCTTACACCACATTATAATGATAATGGGAATATTACATCATATGCCATTAAAGCAGGCAAACTTGAACTTTCGAAATCGCTTTGATTCTTTATTTATTTAAATTATCGTGCTTTAAAATTTTTAGAAGGAACTGGTTTTCCTAGCGTTTTAGGACGTTGCAACGTTTTCATTTCTTCTTTTATTTTTTCTTTCATTAGTTCTTTTTCAAAATCGTCTTTTGTTTTTATACGATTACCTTCTGTATCTAATTCAATCACTTCATACCCCACTTTCATTAAGCCATCCTTTATTTTTAGCGTATCGCCAACAACAACAATAGCCATTCTATCTATAGGTAAATATGTTTTAGCAAGTTGATTAACTTCATTTTTATTAATGTTTTTCAATACCTGCGCTTGTTTATCTATAAAAGACCTATCCAAATTATAATCCAAAATACGTTTAATAAAACCAGCTTTTTGCCAAGCTGTTTCATACTTTAAAGCCTCACTTTGTGCAATAGCATTTTTTGTATAACTAAGCTCTTCATCAGTAATTCCATTATTTACATAATTTTTAATTTCTTTTATTAACTCAACAATAGAACTATCTGTAACATTTGCTCTAACTCCTGCACTTGCTACAAACGGACCACGATATTTACTAGCCGAAAATGTTGTTCGAGCACCATAGGTGTATCCGTGCACCTCTCTTAAATTTTGATTGATACGGCTATTGAAATTACCGCCAAGTGTATAATTCATAATACCTGCCTTGTAATATTCACCCGTAGCATCAAACGGAATTGCCATATAACCAATCCTCAATTCCGATTGTGGTGCTTTTTCTTTATTTACTAAATATATTTTTGTTTTTTCAATTGCAGGAATCAGAGGTTCTGTATTGGTTCGAACAAGATTTGCACCTTTCCAGTTTCTTATAAATTGTAATTTAGGAACAATTTCATCTTTACTTATATCACCAACCACAACAACACTTGTAACTGAAGGAAGGATGTTGTTAGAATAATAGCTTTTTACCTGCTCAAGAGTAATCGAACCAACAGACTTTGCAGTACCTAAAGACGGTAAAGACATTATATTATTATTGCTATATAAAACTTTTGCAAAAACATTATTGGCTATTACTGGGGCTTGCGTAAACTGATTAGCAATGGCTTCAAGCTTTTGTTTTTTAATACGTTCATAATCTACAACATCAAACTTTGGCATAAAAAGCATTTCTTGAGCTATTGCCAATGTTGAATCTATATTTTTTTTCAGCGAATTTATATTTAAAATAATATCATATCCGTTATGCGAAAACGCAACACTACTTCCCAATAACTCTATTTTATCAGCCAACTGTTCGGTTGTATGTTTTAATGTTGATTCATTCAATAAAGCAGTAAGCATTTCTGCGATACCAGCCTTTTCTAACGGTTCATATCTGTGTCCTGATTCTATATATAGTTGTACGTTAATACTTGGAACCTCATCATTTTTAGCCCCTATTAATTTTACTCCATTTTCAAAATTGTGTTGCCAATAATCAGGCACTTTAACAAAAGAAGCAGGTGGCGGCACAGGCTTTTTATTTCTATCAAAATTATCTTTGGCTTTATTATAAACCAAATTTTTATACTCAGCTGCTTCTACTGTAGCAATATTACGTTTTGGAATTTTATAATTATTAGGCTTAGCTACTATTTCAGCTTTTCCTTTAGGACAAATGCTTAAAACAACAGCATATTTATTTTTAATATATTTTTCATATACTCGCATCACATCTTCTTTAGTAACCTTATCATAATTCGCTTTTTCAGTTGCAATATAATTAGGGTTTGCTAAAAAAGTTTGAAATGCTGCTAAAGTGGCACTTTTATTCTGAACACTAGAAAGTGTATTAACCATCTGTACCTCTGTTGTTGCCTTAAAACGAACTAAATCATCGTCTTTTACACCACGTTTTTCAAATTCAATAAAAGCTGCTCTTATCATTGAATCGGCTACTGATAGTTTTTTATCTGGAAATGCACGCACAACAACAAAAAACTCACTCGCTAACTCTTTAGTTGTATGATAAACGCTTGCCGACTGAGCGAATTGTGACTTAACAAATTTTTGGTAAAAAATAGACGATTCGTTACCAGAAAGAATATCCGCAAGTACATCCAATGCATATTTATCCGAATGATTATCAGGAACAGTAGGAAAAGTAAAACTTACCTGTGGCATACGAATATTATCTTCATACGAAATGTATCGATCACTTTCAAGTACTATAGGTGCTACAATTTGTGGTTTTACCTCAGGTCCTTGGGGAATAGAACCAAAATATTTTTCTACATACTTAATAACATCAGCTGTATTTACATCTCCACCAACAGTAAGCGTTGCATTATTAGGCCCATACCATCTTAAAAAAAAGTTTTTCAAATCGTTAACATCTACCCTATTTAAATCTTCTATATATCCTATTGTTTGCCACGAATAAGGGTGGTTTGTAGGATACAAACCTTCTGCTATTTTTTCACGCATTAATCCGTAAGGGGTGTTGTCATAACGCTGTCCTCGCTCATTTTTAACAGTTTCTCGTTGTACTTCAAATTTTTTTTGAGTAACCGCATCCAATAAAAAGCCCATACGGTCGGCCTCCAACCATAAAGCTGTTTCAAGCTGGTTAGATGGCATTGTTTCAAAATAATTAGTTCTGTCCATATTTGTGGTTCCGTTGCATGTACCACCCGCTTCCGAAATTATTTTAAAATGCTCTTCATCAGCAATGTGCTCTGTTCCCTGAAACATCATATGTTCAAAAAAGTGAGCAAAGCCCGAACGCCCTTCCTGTTCACGCGAAGAACCAACATGATAAGTCACATCAACATAAACAATAGGGTCGGAATGATCTTCGTGAATAAGAATAGTTAAACCATTAGGCAACTGATATTTTTCATACGAAATAATGAGTTCACTACCCTTTCGTTCAACTTTTTCAAGCAATTTAGCCTGAGCATAATAATTGCTTGTAGAAATAAGTATAAAAACAAGTACTAAATAATAATTTTTAAGTAAAATCATGAGTTATTTTTTGATGATAATATACATTAAACGAACTTGAACAGCATCTAAAATACTAGATTTTATTATAAAATGTCAACATTTGTTAAAAATGTTCTATTTCGGTACAATGTTTCGTACCTTTGTAACTGTTAATTTATTTATTTTAATTACAATAAAATATAAAAACATATGTATCCAGAAAGTATAGTAAAACCAATGAAAACAGAACTTACATCAGTAGGTTTTGAAGACTTAACAACTCCTGATGCCGTAAATGAAGCTATCAATAGCAAAGGAACTGTTTTAGTAGTTGTAAATTCAGTATGCGGATGTGCTGCAGGGGCAGCACGCCCAGGTGTAAAAATGGCATTAACAGGAGCTAAACGCCCTGATAAAATAACTACCGTTTTTGCAGGATTTGATACTGAAGCAGTAGTTGAAGCACGTAAACACTTTGCTCCTTACCCACCATCTTCACCAGCAGTGGCTTTATTTAAAGATGGGAAATTGGTACATTTCGTAGAGCGTCATCACATTGAAGGTCGCTCAGCACAAATGATTGCCGAAAATTTACAGATGGCATTTAACGAATTTTGCTAAAACAAAATACCGCTACTTTAAACTGAATTAAAGTAGCGGTATTTTTATATCCATTACTTTTTCTTTCCAAAATATTTTCTTAAAAAATTTTGTACCCATGATAAAACGCATTATCGTAATAAGTTTGTTCACTTCACAGTTATTAATTGCTCAAAAAAAAGCACCCGACAACTGGATTTTAAAACATCCTAAAATAGATGATGCCTATGGTACAGGAGCTACACAAGCCTACCAAAAGTTAAAAGATAAAAAAAGTAAAACCGTTATAGTAGCGGTGATTGACAGCGGTGTTGATACAGAACATGAAGATTTAAAAGACATTATATGGGTAAATCAAAAAGAAATACCCAACAACAGCATTGATGATGACAAAAATGGATATATTGATGATGTGAATGGCTGGAGTTTTATAGGAGGAGCGAATGGTGATATTAACTATGAAGCAAGTGAATTGGCTCGTTTATATCATAAAATGAGTAAAAAATTTGCAAGTTTAGACACTAACAAACTAAACGATGCTGACGCAAAAGAGTTTACTGAGTATAAAAAAATAAAAGGCGATTACTCTAAAAAACTTAACGAAAATGAACAACAACTAGAGCAAATAGGCTTTGTTTATGACTTTGTTGTGAAAGTAAAAGAAAAAAACAATGGCACACTTAACAAAGATGCTGTAAAAAATTATATACCCGAAAACAAAAAAGAAGTAAAACTAAAAAAGTTTCTTCAGTTAGGATTTACACTAGGTATGAAGCCTAATGAATTGGAAAGTGAATTAAAAAAAGGAAAGGATTACCTATATAATGCAGTAAAATATGATAAATTAAATACCGACTCTATTAGAGCAGTTACTATTGGCGATGATGTAAATAACATGAATGAACGCTATTATGGTTGTAATAGGGTAAAAGGTCCAGATGCACTTCATGGAACACATGTATCAGGTATTATTGCAGCTATCAACAATAACAACAAAGGTATTGATGGCATTGCTACAAATGTAAAAATAATGCCTATAAGAGCAGTGCCCAATGGTGATGAAAGAGACAAAGACATTGCTAATGCCATACGATATGCTGTTGATAATGGGGCATCCATCATTAATATGAGTTTTGGGAAATATTACTCACCAAACAAAAAACTTGTTGATGAAGCTGTAGAATATGCTAAATCAAAAGATGTATTACTTATCCATGCCGCAGGTAATGAATCAAAAAATGTAGATTCTACACGTACATACCCATGCCGAGAGCTCACAAATACTATTACAGCTAGCAATTGGATTGAAGTAGGTGCACATGGTTATAAAAAGGGGAAAAGAATACTAGGTTCGTTTTCTAATTACGGAAAATCAAGAGTTGATATTTTTGCGCCAGGAGTTGATATATTATCAACAGTGCCTGACAACAAATACATTGAAGAGTCTGGAACAAGTATGGCGGCACCATCAACAGCAGGTGTAGCAGCTATTTTAAGAGGTTATTTTCCAGAACTTAAAGCCGAAGACATTAAAACGGTTTTGATAAAAACAGCTGTACCATACAAGAAAAAAGTAATCATACCTGGTACTAAGAAAAAAACAAAAATGAATAATTTATGTGTAGCAGGTGGTTTTATTAGTGCCGAAAATGCAGTAAACGAATTATTAAAATCAAAATAAAAGGGAGGCCTATCTAATATGAATAAAGAATGTCCTGAATGTGGAGAAGAAATAAAAGGCAGAGCAGATAAACGCTTTTGCTCCGACATGTGTAGGAATTCATACAACAATAAATTAAATAGCGATACTACAAACCACGTAAGAAATATAAACAACATTTTACGAAAAAACAGACGTATTTTAGAAGAGCTAATTCCAGAAGATACTGCAAAAACAACTAAAACAAAACTTCTTCAGAAAGGTTTCAATTTTCAATATTACACCAATATTTATACCACCAAAAAAGGCGTTTCATACTTTTTTTGTTACGAATATGGATACTTGCCAATAGAAAATGATTACTATTTTTTAGTGAAACGAAAAGAAGAAGCGAAATAAAGCTAATTGTTTTTTTCAGTAGTATTTTCTGAAGATGTACCATTTGCCAATTTTGCGTTGTGTTTATTGCTTATCACATAAATTAACAACAAGCTACCCACCACAGCAATTAAGCTTATCACTGCATATATCCATTCATTAGGATGAATACCAACCTTATCAATATCTTCGCTTACATAGCCATTGTTGGCTAACCATACAACAAATACAGCCATACCATTATTTACAAAATGTGCAAAAATACTAGGCCATAACGATTTGCTCCACACAAACAAATACCCTAAAAAAGCTCCCATGAGCATACGTGGTAAAAAACCATAAAACTGCATGTGAAAAGCGCTAAATATAATAGCACTTACCCAAACTGCAACATGTTTGTTTCTAGTAGTTTCTTGTAATACTTTTTGTAATACGCCTCTAAAAAAAAGTTCCTCACTAAATGCTGCTAAAAAAGCAATTACAACCAAATTCAAAATAAGTACGTCTATTGAAGTACCTCCAGTAAAAGCGTCAGTAAGCACAGCCGCTTTTTCCTCACTATTTTTCATCCAGGTTTCCACACCAGCAAGAGAATTAGGGAGCTTCATTTTTTCATTCACCGTAACCAACCAATTGATAAGTGGCATAGCCATCAACATTCCTACGCCAGCTAAAAAGAATACCGTTAAATGTGGTTTGTTTGATATACCCAAATAAGCAATTCGTTTTTTTGTCCAAAAGAAAGCAAAAACTAAAGCAGGCAACACAAAAACCATAATTACACTCACTCCCTGCAAAACTTTCAAAAGAGCAATAGTATTGGGATTATCTAAATTCAAGGCCGACTCATCGCCTCCTAAAATACTAACAATACCAAGTACACCAATATATAATAACAAAAGGATTAATTTTATCCATGAATGCTGCTCTTTCTCTGTATTTTGCATTACTTCTATTTTTTGGGTAATTTTATGGCAAAATTATAATTAATTTTTTGTTGAAGTTTATTTTATGTTTTATTTATAGAAATGCTAGATAGCCGTCTCACTTTCTCGATAAACTCGAAATGACAGCGCGCCAAGTCATTTCGATTAATTCAAAATAAAATTGAAACAATAAACAATTAAATTCAAACTTAAACGTGGTTAAAATAGGTAATATAGAATTGAGTGATTTTCCATTGCTACTTGCACCGATGGAAGATGTGAGCGACCCTCCTTTTAGAGCCGTTTGCAAAAAAAATGGAGCCGATTTGATGTATACCGAATTTATCTCATCAGAGGGTTTGATACGCGATGCAGCTAAAAGTGTTCAAAAGTTAGATATATTTGAATATGAGCGCCCAATAGGTATTCAATTATTTGGTTCAGATATTAATTCAATGCGTGAGGCTGGTATTATTGCTGATAATGCCCGACCTGACTTAATTGATATTAACTATGGCTGCCCTGTAAAACAAGTGGCATGCCGAGGAGCTGGAGCGGCACTGTTACAGGACATTCCGAAAATGGTGAGCATGACCTCCGAAATTGTAAAAATTGCCACACGCCCAGTTACTGTTAAAACACGACTTGGCTGGGATGATAACACAAAAAATGTAGAAGAAGTAGCAGAACGTCTTCAAGATATAGGAATTGCTGCACTTAGTGTTCATGGACGTACTCGCGCACAACTGTATAAAGGCGAAGCCGATTGGACTCTCATAGGCAAAATAAAAGAAAACCCACGCATACGCATTCCTATTTTTGGTAATGGCGATGTTGATTCACCTGCCAAAGCACTAGAAATGAAAAACAAGTATGGGGTTGATGGAATTATGATTGGCAGAGCTAGCATTGGATATCCTTGGATTTTCAATGAAATAAAACACTTTGTAAAAACTGGAGAGTATTTGGCGCCACCAACTATTTCACAACGTGTAGATGTGTGTAAAGAACATTTAGATTTTTCGATGAAGTGGAAAAGCAACCATGCTGGTATTGTTGAGATGCGAAGGCATTATACCAATTATTTTAAAGGAATGCCACATTTTAAAGAATACCGCACACGCCTTGTTACAACGTACTCTTATCAAGAAATTATTGATATACTTGCCGAAATAGCTCAAAATTATAGTGCCTTAGAAGCTATATAATTGATTGGTTTGCTCTTCTATTCCGTTAATTTTCAATGACGAAAGTACTCCTTACTGAGCAGAAGAAGAAATTTCCCCAAAAAAGTATAATTCACTAATATACAAGCACTTAAAAACTATTCATAAGTTGGTGCAACCTTTTTGTGAAATTATCGTTCTGTAAAAAAAACGAAACTGCATTCAGTATTAAACTCCTAAACCTCCGAATATGAAAAAACTGTTACTACTATTAGCTTGTTCCGTATTTGTTTTTGCCCAAGCGCAAACTAAAACGCAACTAAATCTAAATTCTAATACAGCATCAAAACAAACGGTGCGCCAGTTAGCATTTCAAAAAAGCCCCATGTTAAAGAAAAAACAGGAGCGAACAAAATTAGCTCGTAAAAACGGGTTTAAACCAACTGCCAAAAGTGGATCAAATCGTTCGGGTTGCTTTACATATAGTTCCGACCCCTATTATACTTACTTTTCGGCCGACAACTATGATTCATCAATAGTTGCTTGGGTTTGGGATTATAACGATGGCAGTGTTGATACAACTGATTATGCAGGTTCAAGTCATTACTTTGCTACTCAAAACAACAATGGATGGCAATACGTATGTTTAACAACAATTGACAGTTCTGGTGGTACTCAAACATGCTGTGATACCGTTTATATGGCTGATTCATCATCATATTGTTACTCTAATTTTACAGTCATGTCAATTGATACCAATAACAATGTAATGTTTATGGATGCATCTTATTCGATTGATAACATTGTATCGTGGGCTTGGGATTTTGGCGACAATACAGGCGCTACAACAGCCAACCCTACACATCAATATAACCAAGAAGGAGTTTATAATGTTTGCTTAACAATTATTACTACAAACGGATGCGCTAATACCTATTGCTATGCAATCAATGTAAATGAAACATCTAGTAATTGCCAAGCTTATTTTACTTACACTTCGGGCTTTAACAATTTTTATTTTAATGATTTATCATCAACAGGTACAGGTAATGTTATTGATTGGGCTTGGGATTTTGGAGATAATAATACATCTACAATGCAAAATCCAAGCTATACGTATTCTTTACTTGGCTTATATACAGCTTGTTTAACCATTACTACCGACTCAGGATGTACAGCAACATGGTGCGAGTATGTAAACTTTGGTATTAACTCTAATTTAGTAACTGATACTATTGCTAATTTAGAGCAAACACTTTCAACTTTATTATTTGGTAGCTGTGTTACTGTAAGTAATTTAACATATACAGGATCAAATTCTGCTATTGGTTATTTTATGGACCCAAGCGCTGAAATTGATTCAGCATTTAACTATGGTTTATTACTAACAACAGGTGATGTACAAAATGCTGTAGGGCCTAATAATTTAACACATGCCGGAACAAACAATAATTTACCTGGCGATACTGATTTAGATCTACTAGTACCAGGTTATACAACCTATGATGCTTCTGTTATTGAATTTGATTTCACTTCGGCTAGCGATACAATTATTGCTTCTGACATCGTATTTGCATCAGAAGAATATCCAGAGTTTGTAGGTACATCATTTAACGATGTATTTGGTTTTTACATTAGTGGCCCAGGAATAACAGGAACTAGTAACCTTGCACTTATACCCAATACTGTTGATCCAATAACAATCAATTCAGTAAATCAAAACTTAAATAGCACTTATTATGCTGATAATAGTAACGGTACTACCTTTCAATATGATGGTAGAACGACTATTATATCGTTAAAACAGGCTATTACTCCAGGGCAAACGTATCATTTCAAAATAGCTATTGCTGATGCTGGTGATGGTATATACGATTCAGGAGTATTAATAAGAGCTGGTAGTTTCAATGGTAATGCACAAATACCGATGGCTGGTTTTACAGCAACAGAAACTACAAATTTAACTGTAAACTTTACCAATGCTTCAATCAACTCCAATATTTATGCGTGGGATTTTGGTGATGGCAGTACAATTAGCACACTACCTAACCCAACCCATACATATGCCGCACCAGGAGCATATACTGTAACTTTATTATCGAGCAATGTTTGCTACTCTGATACAACCACATTTGTTATCAATGTTGGTACAAATGGTATCAATACAATGAATACAATTAACTCATTACTTGTAGTACCTACTTCAAATACTGGTGTTTACAATTTATTGTTTAATGCTTCGGTAAATGAAAAAGTTGAGATTAAAGTGTTTAATGTAAATGGGCAGGTTGTTATTAATAATGCGTATACAAATGCTATTGGTCAAAATGCACACCCAATCGACCTTTCTGCTTACGCTAATGGATTATATACCATACAATTAAATACATCTAAAGAAGTATTTACATCTAGAATAATAAGATAAGAATTAACGAATAGCGTTTTTATTAAACCGAAAGTGCCATTATTGATAATCAATAATGGCACTTTCAGTTTTTTAAGACTTTTCTACTTTAGATAGCCAATCTTTAATGCAGCTTATTAAATCGTTTTCTCTTGTTTTTACCTGTTCAATAGTAGTGAATTTAATTACTTTACGAGTATCGGTAAATTTGCCTTCAAGTAAGCCCGATTTATCGGTAATAATTGCTCCAGTAGGAAAAACAAGCAACACATATTCTTGTT
>JBASCV010000216.1:0-4147 GCA_049651825.1 Bacteroidia bacterium | reverse complement strand
GTATGGGAGATGCCATTAATTCGCCTTTGGATGAGTACTTTCCTGCAATTACAGCCGATGATCAAACGTTTTTATACACACGTAATAATCGTACCGAACAAATTCCATTGCAGGAAGACTTTTTAGTGAGTAAAAAAATAAATGGAGCTTGGTCACCTGCAACTATGTTGGGAAATGGTATTAATACACCCGGTAACGAAGGTGCACCAAGTATTTCGGCCGATGGACAAATTTTGTTTTTTATTGCTTGTGCCGAAATGGATGGCAGCTATGGGCCTAACAGAAAGGGGCTTGGCAGTTGTGATGTGTTTTATTCTCAAAAAGTGGGCAACAATTGGTCGCGTGCATACAACTTAGGGCAAGCAATTAACTCTAAATTTTGGGAAACACAACCCTGTTTTTCGGCTGATGGTAAAACGCTTTATTTTGTGAGCAACCGACCAGGTGGGCTAGGTCAGTCTGATATTTGGTATTCGACATTAAACGATGATGGTAGCTGGGGAGTGCCTGTTAATGTTGGAAAAAAAATAAATACACCTGGTAAAGAAGAGTCGGTATATATACACCCTGATGGTAAAACCCTTTATTTTAGCTCCAATGGACATGTTGGTATGGGCAAATTAGATATTTATGTGGTGCGTAAAGATGCCTCAGGAGAGTGGGGAACACCATTAAACTTAGGCTATCCAATCAATACCTATGGCGATGAAAACAGTTTGTTAGTAAACGGTGCTGGTAATGTAGCTTATTTTGCATCCAATCGTGCAGGTGGTATGGGTGGTTTGGATATTTACCAGTTCGAATTGCCTAAAGAAGCGCGTCCAACTCAAATTACCTATGTAAAAGGTAAAGTGTATGATGCTAAAACCAAGCAACCATTGGGTGCTCATTTCGAATTGATTGATTTAGAATCAGCTAAACAAGTAGTTGTTTCGGATGCAAGTTCAGGCAATGGTGAGTTTTTAGTTACGCTTCCTATTGATAAAAATTATGCGCTAAACGTTTCGCAACAAGGCTACTTATTTTATTCTGAAAACTTTTCGTTGAAAGGACTTGCTGATAATACCAAGCCCTATCAAATGGATGTGCCAATGGTATCAATAGATACAGGTAGTGTGGTAGAACTTAAAAACGTGTTTTTCGAAACAGCTAAATTTGATTTGAAACCTGAATCAAAAGTAGAGTTGGATAAATTGGTAAGCTTCTTAACATTTAATAAAACGTTGCGTATACAGCTAAGCGGACATACCGATAACGTGGGTGATAAGAAAAACAATCAAATTCTATCTGAAAATCGTGCGAAAGCTGTTTACGAATACCTTGTAAGTCATGCAATTGATGCCAAACGACTTACCTATGTTGGTTATGGCGACACACGCCCTAAAGTAAAAAATGATTCGGATGAAAATCGAGCCATCAACAGACGTACAGAGTTTAAGGTGGTGGGGAAGTAGTTGGTAATCAGTTTTTTGGGATTGTGGCGAATTAAAAAGCAAAATAATTTTACAATTCGTACTTTTGTATAATGGTGAATCGTAATTTTTCTTTTTACGACCACCACTTTTTAAATCAATATAAAAAATGAAAATAGAACAGATATATACTGGTTGTTTGGCTCAAGGAGCATATTTTATTCATTCTGAAGGCGAAGCCGTTGTTATTGATCCATTGAGAGAAGTAGCGCCTTACATTGAAAAAGCAAAAAAGGAAAATGTAAAAATAAAGTACGTGTTAGAAACGCATTTTCATGCCGATTTTGTTAGCGGACACATTGATTTAGCCAAAGCTACTGGTGCAAAAATTGTTTTTGGCCCTAATGCTGTAACTAATTTTGATGCACATATTGCTAAGGATGGTGAAGAACTTAAAATAGGTAAAATAACCTTAAAAGTGATTCATACGCCTGGGCATACCATGGAATCTACCACCTATTTGTTGATAGATGAAAAAGGCAAAGAACATGCTATATTTAGCGGTGATACATTGTTTATTGGTGATGTAGGTCGTCCTGATTTAGCCGCAAAATCAAGCCTCACGGTTGAAGATTTGGCGGGTACATTATATGATTCATTGCGCAATAAAATAATGACCTTGCCTGATGATGTTATCGTTTATCCTGCTCATGGTGCCGGTTCGGCTTGCGGAAAACACATGAGCAAAGAAACAACTGATACACTTGCAAATCAAAAACAAACAAACTACGCGCTTAGAGCCGATATGACAAAAGCTGAATTTATTAAAGAAGTAACAACAGGACTTTTGCCACCCCCATTGTATTTTCCGCTTAATGTTAAAATGAACAAGGATGGTTATGATAGCATTAATGATGTTATCAAAAGAGGTACACAAGCACTTGACCCCGCGGCATTTGAACAACTGGCAAATGAGTCGGGAGCTTTGTTACTTGATGTGAGAAAACAAGCTGAATTTGCAAAAGGTTTTATTCCCAACTCAATAAACATTGGTATTGATGGTGGTTTTGCTCCTTGGGTTGGTGCGCTAATAACTGATATTCAACAGCCCATTTTATTAATTACCGATGAGGGTAGAGAAGAGGAAACCGTTATTCGTTTGGCTCGTGTTGGGTATGATAATACCTTAGGTTTTTTGAAAGGTGGCTTTAATGCATGGAAAAATGCAGATAAAGAAACCGATCAAATAAATTCAATAGCTGTAGAAACATTTGTTGATGCTTATAAAGCAAACCCTGCTATTGCAATTTTAGATGTAAGAAAAGAAAGTGAATACCAAGCCGGACATATTACTGATGCTCAAAATTTGCCCTTAGATAACATAAACGATGGTATGCCGTTGATTGATAAAAACAAAACATATTATGTGCATTGTGCTGGTGGTTATCGTTCTATGATTTATACTTCTATCCTTAAATCAAGAGGTTATGATAATTTAATTAATATCGAAAATGGTTTTAAAGCCATTACTTCAGCTTCTACTGATATAAAAGTGAGTGCCTTGGCTATTTAAGGACATAAAAATGAATTTAACCACACCACATACACCCAATATGTACCGTGCCAACATTGCATTGGGCATGGAAGTGCAAGTGGTGCTAAAAAAAGATCAGCGTACAGGAAAGCGTACCGTTGGTAAAGTACGTGCCATACTCACCAGCAAACCTTTTCATTCACGAGGTATAAAAGTAATGTTAGATACTAGGCAAGTGGGGAGGGTACAGGAGATTCGGAGTAATTCAATTGTGATTTCAGTATAAGGTGGTTCTATGCATTGATAGTACGAAATTTTAAAAAAGTACAAATTAGATTTAAGTATCAAGAAGCTACATTTTATTTGCATCAGCTTAACACAGTTTATAAAATCAATAATAATAAAACAAGGATTTTGTTCTATATTTTGTAAATTTGTTTAATTAAAAGCATGTATTTATGACAACAGCAGCAATAAAGAAACAAGTTGATAGCTACCTTCCTCTTCTTTCGGAGAAGCAACAGACGTTGGTTCTTGAAATGATTAAAACATTTTTAAATGTTGATAAAGACACAAAGAGAATTAGTCGCAAGCAATATAACAAAGAAATAAATGAGGCTGTTGTACGTATTGAAAAAGGCAGCTCAGTAGCTCATAAGGATGCTATAAAAGAGCTATCTAAATGGTAAAGTCCAATTCGTTCAAAATAGTATGGGATAGAAATGCACTGGACCATTTCAAAGAGATACTTGAATTCTTAGAAAAACAAAGTAGGCAAGCACCTAAAATTGTTAAAACAGCAATTATTGCTCGAATCGAACTTATAAAAGCTAACCCTAGTATTACGGAAGTAGATAAATTAAAAGACTTACCCAATAAAGAGTTTAGAGCATTTGTAGTTTTTAGTTACCGTGTTACATATCAAATTAAATTTGATACTAAAGAAATTAGAATTTTAAGAATCAGGCACACTAGTAGAGAACCACTTGGTTATTAAGCATTTGGATAATATTTTTTGTATATACCGCTTGTAAAAGTAAATATACTCTCCTCAACAAAATTACCTCCACTAGATAGTCAGCTGTCAAAAAGTCTCTTCTAATAGCAATATCAACAAATTAGGTTAAAAACATGTTATAAAAATCTGCAAGAAATGAATAACTATATTCATAAATCTTGCAGATTTGTGCATGCTATCAAA
>JBASCV010000215.1:0-7197 GCA_049651825.1 Bacteroidia bacterium | reverse complement strand
CGCCATTGCTATTGCTCAATCAGATATGAAAGCTACTGTAGAGCCTGCTATTTACCTACAAAATACAGGCTGTACTTTTTCTGATATTAATTACACTACCAATGCTACCGGAATTTTACAGTGGTTTTTTGATGGTGGTTCGGTTCCATTAAGTGCTAGTGGCGATACTGTAATGACACAATATACAACCATGGGACGTCATTCCATTACACTTGTGGTTGATGGTGTGCCATATATGTTTTCTGATTTCACTGGCATTTTTTCTGATGGTACAGTCGTACTTCCTTCTGTTGTTGGATCAGATACCGTATGCCCGGGAAATAGCGAAACTTTTTCCGCATCTTTTCCTACAGTGTTTAATGTGTTAGGCTACGATTGGAAAGTATATTATCCAGGCTCAACAACGCCTGCTCAAACAGGTAATAGTGCTACTTTTACACATACTTTTCCTACCACTTTGGGTAAATATTTAGTTACACTTAAAACAAAATCACCTTGCTGTGGATGGTCAAAAATAGATTCTTTTTATGTTGATGTTGTTCCCTTTTTAACAACTGATGTATACATATCAACTCCACAACCTGAAATATGCGAAAATGAATCGGCAACTTTTTTTGCACTACCTTTAAATGGAGGCTCTGCACCAGGCTACCAATGGAATGTGAACGGTTCTCCTCAAGGTACTAATGCTAGTTCATTCACCTCTAATTTTAATGATGGTGATATAGTTACTTGCGTAATGACGAGTTCGTATGCTTGTCCGTTGAATTCACCAGTTACATCCTTGCCTTATGTTATGACTGTGCATCCGTTGCCTGTACTAACATGTAGTTCATTTAATAACTATTTGGGGGCAAACACAGGATTTGATCTTACTATTGCTGGAGGAAGCGCACCATACACTTATTATTGGGATTTTGGAGATGGTGGTATTGATACAACAGATAGTCCAACCCATTTATATGGAGGTACTGGCTCTTATAACTATTCGGTGTCAGTAACAGATAATAATGGCTGTACGACAGTGTGTACAGGCACATTAACCATTGTTATTCCACCTTATGTTTATACTGGATTTACTTTTGTGCAAACACCTATTTGTGGTAGCACATCCGTTCAATTTACAGATACAACTGCAGGAAATGTTACATGGTGGGAGTGGGATTTTGGAGATGGTAATACATCTAGTTTACAAAACCCAATACATATTTATTCTACACCCGGAGTTTATTCGGTTTCTTTAGCGGCCGGAAATTCAATTTATTCAGATACATTGGTTGCAAATAATATTGTAAACGTTTGGGTTGTGCCTGATGCAACTGTTTCATACATTAACGATACCGTTTGCTTTCCTTTACCACAGCAGTTTATTGATATTTCTCCGGGTGCAGCATCGTGGGTTTGGAATTTTGGTGATGGTAGTCCAACTTCTACTTTACAAAATCCACCCCATTATTATTCGCCAGGAACTTATACGGTTACTGTTACTGCCACATCAATTGATGGATGTTCTGATACCGATAATGGCGTGGTTTATGTATTGCCTGCTCCAACAGCATCTTTTACGCAAAATAGCACAGTTATTTGTAGTGGTGCTACAGTTGTATTTACTGATGCTTCATCTAGTGATGCAACCAGTTGGGAGTGGAATTTTGGTGATGGCTCATCTGGTACAGGAAACGCTCCTCCTGCGCATGCGTATGCTAGTCAAGGGGTTTATAATGTTACTTTAACGGTAGAAAATGCTTTAGGCTGTGAAGATGATACCACAATTTTAGCTGCTGTAAATGTAAATTTACGACCTACTGCTGCTTTTACAATGACTGCTTTAGAAGAAATTCTAATAGGTACAGATGTAAATTTAGAAAATTTTAGTGCTAACTATAATTATTGGTTGTGGGATTTTGGCAACGGTAAATTAGATTCGGTGAACTTTAATACTACTGCAATTTACGATGCTCCAGGTACTTACGATATTACTTTATATGCTATCTATGGCCCAGGATGTTATGATAGTGCAAGTGTTACTATCGATGTGAATGATATTCAAACAATATATGTTCCAGATGCATTTACGCCTAATGGCGATAGCCATAACGAAGTGTTTTATGTTTATGGAAATGATATTGTAAACTTTGAGATGTATATTTTTGACAGATGGGGTGAAGTAATATATAAATCAACGGATATTAAACAAGGATGGGATGGTGTAGCAAGAGGTGAGAAAGCGCCAGATGGAGTTTATACATATAAAATCAATTACTCTAAAAAAGCGAAACCTACCGATAAACTTACACGAATTGGTTCTCTGGTGTTATTAAAATACGAGTATTAATAAGGTGTTTTCGTTTTGATTACATTTTCCAACTCGTATTACATGTAACCAATTGTTATTTCGTTTTTTTAATATAATTGACAATTCCAATATAATAAGCCTCTGCAACTTCCTGAACACGCTTGTTTTTCGTTTTGTCGGTTTCTTGATTTAATAAAACACATTCATTTTCATTGTCTTGATACAATGTTTCTCCATAAACCAAAGGGCCATGTACATATCTTGTTAATTGGAGATTTCGGCAATACACACCTGTTTTTTCTGTTGTTAGGCAGCCTTCGTTCAAGTAGTCGGCATCTTTAACAGTTGCTGTTTTTACATTTAATTGGCGTTCAAAGCTCTTTACTACTTCATCACTTATCGCAACAGATTGCTCGATATCGTCCGTTACTAATAGACGTAAAAATTCGCTACGTTTTTCAATACTTGATAAATCGTTATTCATAAAAGCACCGCCAACAAAAACCATATTGTAATTTTTTTTTGTGGGTTTTACCCAACCAGTATTGTGTTCGTCAACGTTATAGTGAATAATTACAGTAAAATCGGGTTTAAAATTATTGATAATTTCAGCGCGCTTCGCTAACTCAAGGTCTTTGAATATTACCCTGAATTTATCACGTTTACTGGCCTTTGAACTATAAAAAAATTGCTTTTGTTTTTCCGAAATTTTACCAACATCAGCAAGGCTATCCACTGTTTTTTTATAGTCGGTTTTTAGCCAATCGTCAAAGCTTTTTCCAAAAGCGCTGCCATTATTGAAGGTGCGTGTCATAAAAACTTCTGCACCTTCGGCCTCTAATTTGTTTTTTAATAATTGTGCCGTTGCAAAGGTTAGCATTCCTTCGGCAAAGGCAACAGAATCTTTAACTCCGTTTGTATTTGTGTATTTTAGAGTTAAACATTTTTTTTCAATATCGCCTATCTCCATGTTGCCAGCAATGTGGCCTGGGTCAAGTGCAATTTTTATTCCGCTCAGCGCTTTTTGATACCCCGCTACAGGAGCTTTTAATTGTTGAGGTGTATTATTGTCAACAAAGCTTCCTTTTTTGTAAAGCGCTTTGTATTCGTCAGTGTTGCATTGTTTTATTGCTTGTTTAAAACCATCACAGTTTTTATGTTCAATATAAAATTCTGCTTTTTTGTTCAGCTTACTTTCTCGAGAGTCATAAATAGATATTCCTTTTTCATCAATGCTGTAGTAATCGGCCAGCGAGGGGTGTTTTATCAAATAGTTATTTAGCTTTTGATTCAATTTGTTTATTCGAAAAGCAAGCGCAGTGTCTTGAGCAAAACAATTAGAAACACATAGTATTAGTAATATAATTATTGGTTTATATGAAATACTCATTTTAGGGTCATTTAAGTAACTGTTTAAATTTTATTTGTAAAAAAACATTGTTAAGCTCCCCCACTTTCTCGACAGGCTCGAAATGACAACGCACAAGGTCATTTCGAGTTTATCGAGAAATAAACTTAGGGGTACTTGCAAACAAATTGAATATAATTTTAACAGATATTAAACGTAAAGATAAAGAATAGAATTATTGATAAGGCGATGTGTGAAGTATAATCATTAATTTTATGCCACAATAATTATGCGATGAATATAAAGTCAATTGATTTTGCTCCTGAACTTAGTTTTAAAACCAGCCGCAGTGGTGGCGCTGGTGGGCAAAACGTAAACAAGGTTTCTACAAAAGTAGAGCTAGATTTTGACATTGTAAATTCTACATTGCTTACCGAAGAACAAAAAGCAACTCTTTTACTTAAGTTAAAAAATAAAATTTCGAAAGAGGGTATTTTACAAATAGTTTCTCAAACAGAGCGTTCGCAGTTGGATAATAAAGAAATTGCAGTTAAAAAATTTTACGAATTAATAAATAAAAGTTTTTTAAAACAAAAAAAACGTAAGCCCACAAAACCCACAAAAGCTTCGAAAGAAAGGAGGTTGACGGGTAAAAAAATTAAATCGGAAACAAAAAAAATGCGAAAAGCTGATTGGTAATTGTTAGTTGGCAACTCTTTTCATAAATTCATTCCACAATACTTCGTTGGGTGGAGGAGCAACAATACTTATCGGTTCTTTTTTTACGGGATGTATAAATTCTATTTTGCGTGCATGCAAATGAATGGAAGCATCTTTGTTACTTCTGTCAAAACCGTATTTTAAATCTCCTTTAATAGGGCAACCCATAGCCGATAATTGTACACGTATTTGATGATGCCTACCTGTGTGTGGGTTTATTTCTAACAAATGATAGTTGTCGGAACTTGCAAGTAAGGTGTAGTCGAGTTCTGAGCGCAGTCCACCTTTTACTTCTTTAGCAAAGGCTTTCGACATGTTTTTTGCTTCGTTTTTTATCAAATAATGAACAAGCGTTCCGCTTATTGTTCCAGGTTTGTTTTTTACTACCGCCCAATATGTTTTTTGAATTTCCTTGCTCTGAAACATCTGATTTAAACGTGCAAGTGCTTTACTGGTTTTAGCAAATAGCACAATGCCACTTACAGGTCGGTCGATGCGATGCACTGTACCAACAAATACTTCACCAGGTTTATCGTATTTTTTTTTGATGTATTGTTTTACAAATTCGCTTAAGGGTGTATCGCCCGTTTTATCGCCTTGTACAATATCGGATGGTCGCTTATTTACAGCAATAATATGATTGTCTTCGTATAAAACTTCTAATTGATACATATCCAACTAATTACGAATTTTGTACGAATAGTACGAATAACGAATTATTCATATTGATAGTAAATTAATTATCCTGATTGATATTAACGATTCTTTTAAATTTCACTCCTTGCTTGGTAAAGTTTAATAAAATAGCAAGCTTTAGATTACTCAATTTTAGATAGTTTAAAACTTGGTCGATATGTGTTTTTGTAAACGTTTCATCTTTCTTTATTTCAACAATAACCTCATCCTCAATCAAAAAATCTAGAAAACCTCTTCCAATTAGTCTATCTTTAAATTTAAGAGGATAATAAACTTGTTCTTGAAATTTTATTTTTTTCTCTTCAAAAACAACTGCAAATGCTCTTTGATAATTTTTTTCAGTATGCCCTGGTCCCAACTCGTTAAAAACATCGTAAGCACAACCTACTATTTTAAAACTTAATTCAGGAAAAACTAAATCTTTTCGTTGAAGCCCCTTATCTAACATTCTAATTTAAAATTTGTAATTCGCATCATTCGTACAAAATTCGTAATTCGATGGGATACAATTTGTAATTCTTACTATTCGTACATAATTCGTAGATTTAATACTGCTCTCCCGCATTCGGAAAGTCGCTTGATTTCACATCTTTAATGTATTGGCCTACCGCATTTTTAATGTCATCAAACAAGCTCAAATAGCGTCTTAAAAAGCGAGGACTAAATTCATGTGTTAAACCTACCATGTCATGAAAAACAAGTACTTGCCCATCAACTCCTCCACCAGCGCCAATGCCAATTACAGGAATGTTTATTTCTTTTGCTACTTTTTCGGCTAATTTTGCAGGAATTTTTTCCAATACAATAGCAAAACAGCCTACCTTTTCAAGCATTTTAGCATCTTCAACCAAGCGCTTTGCTTCTTCTTCTTCTTTTGCTCGTACGCTGTAGGTGCCAAATTTATAAATGCTTTGAGGAGTAAGACCTAGATGCCCCATAACTGGTATTCCAGCAGTTAAAATACGTTCTATTGATTCTTTAATCTCTCTACCACCTTCAAGTTTTACAGCATGTCCGCCACTTTCTTTCATTATTTTAATGGCCGAATTCAATGCTTCTTTCGAATTCCCTTGGTACGAACCAAATGGTAAATCAACAACAACTAAAGCACGGTTTACTGCACGCACTACGGATGATGCGTGGTATATCATTTGGTCGAGTGTGATAGGAAGTGTGGTTTCGTGCCCAGCCATTACATTGGAAGCCGAATCGCCCACCAAAATAACATCAATACCAGCATGGTCAACAATTTTTGCCATCGTATAATCGTATGCTGTAAGCATGGATATTTTTTCGCCACGCTGCTTCATTTCTATTAATACGTGCGTAGTAACTTTTTTTACTTCCTTGTGAACCGACATGTTGAATCGTTTTAAAATTTTAACAAAGCTACAAATAGTTTTTAAATCACTTTGATTTTCAAAATTGGTGAATTAGGGAATATGTTGCTAAAAAGCGAAATAAACAATACATTTGTGTTTATACATACAATAGCGTGAAAAAAAATAATTACATTTTAATAGCACTTTTTGCATTAATTTCTGCTTGCAGCACCGATTTGGAAGTTATTGGCAATTATAAAGAAACAATGGTGATTTACGGTTTGCTCGATCAATCGCAGCCCGTACAATACATAAAAATAAATAAGGCTTTTTTAGGCGAAGGCAATGCATTTGAATATGCTCAAGTGCAGGACTCTGCACAGTACGTAAATTCGCTCAACGTGGTGCTTAAACGCATTAAAAACGGGACAACATTAAGCACTTACACATTAAGCCCCGATAATTCTATACCCAAAGATTCGGGTACATTTTATGGACCTAGCCAACAAAATGCTATTTATTCGTTAGCTACACCCTCAGGTTTTTTTAATACCGATAGTGAGTATGAGTTGGTTGTAACCAATAGTACAACTGGAAATGTAGCTACTGCACGCACCTCACTTTTGGCTGACGCTAACTATACTTCTCCTGTGCCAACATCGCCATTTATGAGCTTTATTTTGGCAAACAATAACGATTATCAGTATCCTGTAAGATTTACAACTGGAAAAAATGCTAGAATTTATCAGTTAACGGTGCGTTTAAACTACAGCGACTCCACAGCAGGTACGAGCACCATTAAAACCTTAGATTGG
>JBASCV010000214.1:0-2978 GCA_049651825.1 Bacteroidia bacterium | reverse complement strand
CTTCTATTTTCAGCCATTTTTTATTAAAATACCCTTGAAAAATTGAAACCCCAATTTTTTGTGATAAATTTTTGTGTAACTCAATATCTCGGTGTTTAATCTCAATTTTGTCAGTAGAGCCTTCTAGTTGAACGATTATTACATATTTACCCGAAGAACTTTTAGAACCATACGAATAGTAAGCATCTAAAACAGTTGCTTCACCATGAATAGGACTAGATTTATCAAGTTTTACATTAAAAAAATAAATGAAACCAAAGCACAATAAATAAAAACCAAGCATTGCTATTGACCCTAAAACAAGAAAAGTTTTTTTACTCGATTTTTTTCGCTTTTGATATGAAGTTTGACTAGCAAAAAATAATGGAATAAAGAATAAACCCATACATACACCCCAATATTTAAAAATAACAGGCTGTAAACTTTCAATTTGGCCACAGTAATTGGCTACTTTTCCTAACGAAAAATAAATGAAAAAGCCTACAATTAAAGCAAACAAAGCAATTAAAAATGTAATGAAAGGTAAATAAGATGTTTCACCATCTTTCTCATTTTTTAGTTGTTCAATTTTTTCATCAAATTGTACTGATGGTTCGTTTGAATCATCGTAAGGAATATCTTTATTAAATACCAGTGCCGAAAATGCGGCTTTTATTTTTGTAACATTATCCCAATTGCTTAATGCAAATAATCGTTCCGCTTTACCTTTTTTGGGAACAAGTGTTAAATACACTTCAGTTTTTGATTTCGACTTAATTTCAATATGATCAATTTCTGCAATGTCTTCAATTTTGAAGTATTTCTTTTTTTGTAAGTAACGCCCAATTGCATCCTTTGGTGTTAGGATAACTTCTTTTGTTAGTTTGTCAATTACAATTTGATAAATTGGCAAAAAGAGCGCAAACAATAGACTTAAAGAAATACCAACAATTATTAGAATTATATATATACGCAAATTCCAAAAATCGTCTGCAGTAAACGAACCTATAAAATAGATGAAATGTGGTAAAAAAAGCGCAACTATGTAAAATACCCTTAAAAAATTAATTGCTATAGGCGATGGTAAAAATTTGAATTGACTGCTGTCCCACACAAAACGTATAGATGAAAATGTACTTTTTGAAAACAATTCAAATTCTGTAATCGATTCTTTAACTGAAATTTCTTTCATATACTTATTTTTAGCTGATGGACACAGAAATTAAAATTAGTCTAAACTACCCAAAGTAACCCAATATTTATAGCCAACGATAGCTTTTTCCCAAGTTTTAAGCTTTGTTAAATCGCGTTTATAATAACTTGGCAAAACAATTTTATTGAATTTTGATAACAACTTGAAAATGCTTTTTTTCATTTCTATTTAACGATGAATTAGTTATTTTAAAAATTCTTTTATCCACAAACCACTATTTTTAATGGTTCGCTTTTGTGTTTTAAAATCAATATGCACAAGCCCAAAACGAGGTCTAAAACCTTCGGCCCATTCAAAATTATCCATAAAACTCCACACAAAGTAGCCCTGCACGGGTACACCTTCATTTTTTGCTTTTAGCACCTGTTGTAAATAATTTTGAATAAATTGTAAACGCTTCAAATCGTTTACATGTTCAGCCTTTACCTCATCAGTAAAGGCTGCTCCGTTTTCAGTAACAATAATTTTTTTTACATTGGGATATGCTGCAAATTGTTTTAGAATATGATAGATACCTTCAGGATACACTTCCCAATTCATATCAGTAACATCATTGCCAAGCTTTTTTGCCGAAACATTGCGTGCTTTAATTAATGGTATAAAAGGAAGATTTTTTGCAACTAAACGAGTATAATTTTGTATGCCTATAAAATCAAAATCAAATGCCATATTTTTAACATCTTCAGGCAACATATACTTTTCAATTTTTTTTAACGCAGGCAAATCATTAATGGGGTATCCCATACCCAAAACAGGTTCAATAAATAAGCGATTAATGAGTACATCTGCTCGCTGTGCTGCTTTTTTATTTGCTTGTTTGTTTTTCCAAGCATCAATAGGACTGCACGAAAATGTAGTGCCTATAGTTGCATTAGCTACATTTTTTCTGATAATACGCCCTCCTATACCATGACAAAGTACTGTATGATGGGTAGCTTTAAGAAAACGTTTTAACCCGTATTTTCCTGGTGCATGAATGCCTAACAGGTATCCCAATGCTGTAAATGAAGCGGGTTCATTAAACACCATCCATTTTTTTACTCTATCACCAAAATGTTTGGTACACAGTTCTACAAACTCAGCAAACCAATTGCACACCTCACGATTTTCCCAACCGCCTTTTTCTTGCAACGCTTGGGGTAAATCCCAATGATAAAGGGTTATCCAGGGTTCAATTCCTTTTGCTAAACAGGTATCAATTACTTTATTGTAAAATTCAATCCCTTTTTGATTTACTTCGCCTATACCACTAGGCAATACACGCGACCAAGCTATTGAGAATCTAAAATTAGGGATATTCATCGTTCGCATCAGCTCTATGTCGCTTTCATAACGATGATAAAAATCACATGCTATATCGGCATTTTCGTGTGTTTTTATTTTATTTTTTTGGGTATGTGTAAAATTGTCCCAAATAGAAGGCCCTTTGCCATCTTGATTCCAAGCTCCTTCTGTTTGATATGCGGCAGTTGCTGTACCCCAAATAAAATCATTACCAAAATCGTTTTTTGAAATTGGAGTATAAATAGGTGTATTATTCGCATTTAATAACTTAGGAGCTAAGCCTGTTGCTATACTAGCTAATAATGCATTTTTTATAAGTTCTCTTCTATTCATTTAATACCCTGTTTTATCGCCAACTACTTTTATTTATTGGCTTTTAAAGGTGCTTCAATTATAGCTCTTGTATCAGACATTAGTTTCTCTAAATCATCAATAGTATATTTACTAACGTCAATAGGATCATGCACTATCATTTTTACTTTGCCTGGCATTAAATTTAATG
>JBASCV010000213.1:0-6268 GCA_049651825.1 Bacteroidia bacterium | reverse complement strand
GCTATAAGTACTGCATTTGGTACATTTAATTGGTCAACCAACTGTAATCAAATTCAGTCGCAACCATATTTAGTAACTTTTAAAGCTACTGATAATCATCCAACAACCCCTTTGGTTGATTTTGAATCGGTATTTATTAAAATAGTACCTCCTGCACCAACTAATATTGCAGCTACTCCTGCTGGAGCTAGTATGATTATTACTTGGGATGCAACACTTTGTAACAGTTTACAAGGAACCAATCCACTCATCAATTATTTGGTGTACAGAAAAAATGAATGCAACTCTTGGACCCCAGCTCCTTGCGAAGTAGGCGTTCCGGCATACAGTGGTTATACGCTTATTGGTACAACTTTACCTTCGGAACTAACCTTTACTGATAATAATAACGGACAAGGCCTTATCAATGGAGTTGATTATTCATACATCATTGTTGCTAACTATGCTGATGGATCACAAAGTTTTGCATCAGCAAGTGTTTGTCAGCATTTGGTGCGTGATGTGCCTATCATTACACATGTAAGTGTAAAAAGTACAGGTACCAGCGATAGCGTTTGGGTACATTGGATAAAACCTTTAGCAGCCGATTTGGATACTATTACCAATCCACCACCTTATGAATACCGTTTGATGAGGGCTACTGGTTTTAATCCCACTGCATCTGCATTTGCACAAGTGGCAAGCTACACTGTTGCATCGTATGCATTATTAACAGATTCAAGCTATGTAACACCTGCTTTAAACACGCAAGATTCGGCACACACGTACCGTATCGATTTTTATTCAAATAGTTTGTTTAAAGGTTCAACCAACAATGCATCTTCGGTATTTTTAAGTTCTACTCCAGGCGATAAGAAAGTAAACCTTACTTGGCAAGAAATTGTACCTTGGGCAAATTATAAATATTACATCTATCGTGCTACTCCTGTGGGATCTTCTACCTATGCAATTATTGATAGTACCACAACCAATTCATATGTTGATACAGGTTTAGTAAATGGTGTAAATTATTGTTATAAAATAATAAGCAAGGGGCAGTATTCTGATAGCACTATTATTCGCCCTCTTTACAACCATTCGCAAGAAAAATGTGAAACACCAGTTGATATGGTGCCTCCATGTCAGCCAAGTTTTAGTGTGTTAAACGATTGTGATTTGTATCAAAATACAGTAACATGGATAAATCCAAATACCTATTGCAGTACTGATGCCGTATCTTATGCCATTTACTTTGCACCAACAACCGAAACCGAAATGGAGGTTATTTATACTTCCAATGATTTGAATTCATTGAGTTTTGTGCATCAATATTTGTTTGAAGGCGTGCCATCTGTTGCTGGTTGTTATGCACTTACAGCAACCGATTCGGCAGGTAATGAAAGCCCTATTGTTACAAAAACTTGCGTTGATAACTGCCCTATATATACTTTGCCTAATGTTTTTACCCCTAATAATGATGGCTTAAACGACCTATTTACACCTCTTACAACCTATAGGTATGTAAAAGATGTTGATTTCAAAGTATATAATCGTTGGGGTACATTAATGTATGAAACAACCAATCCTGATATTTTATGGAATGGAACCAATACGGCCACTAAAATGCCTTGTTCGGATGGAACTTATTTTTATGTGTGTACTGTAAATGAAATACGTATTGATGGCATTAAACCTCGAGTATTAAAAGGCTTTATTCAGTTGTTACAACAAAAAACAAAGCCGAATAATTAAACAGAATTATGTTTTCAGGAATCATTGAATGCCTTGGTACAGTTACAGAATTAAAGTCTGATAAAGGCAATTTACACATTAGTGTAAGTGCGCCATTTACCAACGAATTAAAAATAGATCAAAGCGTTGCTCATAATGGAGTTTGCCTCACAGTTGTTGGTATTGATAATGATGTATATACGGTAACCGCCATTGACGAAACACTAAAAAAAACCAATTTGTCGCACCTTAAAATTGGTGATAATATCAATTTAGAGCGTTGTACTAAATTGGGCGATAGACTTGATGGCCACATTGTTCAAGGCCACGTTGACCAAACTGCCATTTGTAAATCAATAACAGAAACCAATGGTAGCTGGGAGTTTACATTTGAGTACGATTCTAAACACAACAATATAACTGTTGAAAAAGGCTCCGTTTGTGTAAACGGTGTTAGTTTAACTGTTGTAAATTCACAAAACAACAGCTTTTCGGTTTGTATAATCCCTTATACCTTTGAAAATACTAATTTTAAAGCAATTGCAGTTGGTACAACTGTAAATTTAGAATTTGATATCATTGGCAAATACGTTTCAAAATTGGTGGGCTTGAATTATAGTAAATAACCGGAGTTCGATTATCAATTTTAGGCAAAGTTTTGATAATAAAGCAATTGTAGCTTTGGTTCTACTCCGAAGGAGTCAAATCTTAATAAAAATTACGATACCGTTATAAATACGCGACCCTAATGTCATTAAGTTAAGAAATCTTTCGCACATATTTCGATAGTCTCGATATGTTTGTGCGCAGTCAGTCTGAGCCTGTCGAAGACTGTGGGATAGCTTTTTTCTTTTACTTCCTTAACTTAATGACATTGTACGCGACCCTAAAGGGGGCGAATACAAAAGATAAAATATTATAACTTGATGAGCAGATTTTTTGTTTTATAATCGAACTCCGGTTAAATAATATTCTCTTAATATTTATCGGTGTTTCTTGGTGCTTTTTCTCTGTGAAACTCTGAGTAATTTTCCACACTATTGTTTTTCAATTTAAAATCAGTTTAAATTCATTCCTTAATAATTTTATCGCTAATTTTCTTTTTCTCTTTTTTTTCCTTACATTAGTAGCAGTATAATTAATACAAACTATATTTTTAGCTGTTTGGCTTAATTCAATAGTTGAAATCGTATAATTCTTAAAGCCATGAAAAAAATCTACGCTCTCTTTTTTACAATCTTGGCGATTTGTTCAAGCTACTCTATAAAAGCGCAATTGGAGTATAAAGATGTTGCACCTATTTTTTATAATAGTTGCACTTCTTGCCATCATGAAGGGCAGCATCAGTTTCCATTAATGACTTATAGTCAAGTGAATAATTTAAGCTGGTCAATACAAAATGCCTTGCAAACCAATAGAATGCCACCTTGGTCGCCTGATACTACCTATAATAGATTTGCGCACGAACGAGTAATTACGCAAGAACAAAAAAATGCTATTTTAGATTGGATAAATGCTGGTGCACCTGCTGGTGATACTACATTAGCGCCTGCGCCTCCTGTTTATTCTCAGTACAAATTATACGGAAATCCTACGCTTACACTTCAAATACCTACTTATTCAAGTACTGCTACCTCTTCTGATATTTATGTTTGTTTTGCAATACCTAGTGGCCTTACCGAAGACCGCATTTTAAGAGCATTTGAAATTATTCCAGGAAACCCTCAAATTGTTCATCACGTAATTGTTACTGCCGATACAACAGGCTCTGTAACATCTGATTTATCAGGCTCTTGTTTTAACCCTCCTGGCGATTTTGAAATTGGAGGCTATGCACCAGGTGCTGCTCCAACCGTGTTTCCTGGAGTTGCTCCATTAAAAGCAGGTATTCGCATAAAAGCAGGCTCGCAAATTATTTTGCAAATGCATTATCCTGCAGGCAGTGTAGGCCAAATTGATAGTACTAAAATTCGAATGTTCTTCTATCCACCTAATGAAGCAAATGTCCGTCCAATACATGCTACAACACCTTTGCAAAATTGGTTAATGTTCATCCCTGCAAATACAGTACAAACATTTAGCGATTATTACCCAGGAAATAGTGGCTTACCGCAACCTATATCACTGTTTGCAACCTTCCCACATTCTCACAAAATTTGTACAAGTATTGTAAATTATGCATTTTTGGGTACCGATACAATACCACTTGTTCGAATCAACAAATGGGATTTTAATTGGCAAGGCTTTTACACCTATCGAAATTTAATTCATTTACCTGCTGGTTACCGTTTGTATTCTGAGCATGTGTTTGATAATACTTCAAATAATCCGAATAATCCGAATAACCCACCTACAAATGTAAGTGCAGGCACAGGTACAAACGATGAGATGCTATTTGATGGTTATATGTGGTTAGAATATCAAACTGGTGATGAACTAGTTGATATAGAGGAAATGCTTGCTAATGATCCTTTATTAGACCCTATAACATTAGGAATTGGTAGTGTAGAATTTGCAAATGTATTTGACACGTACGTTTATCCAAATCCATCAAATGGTATTATCAATATTGAAATGTCTAAAAAATCGGATTATAACGCAAGCATAGTAACTATTACTGGACAAAAAATAATGAGTATTGCTGATTTTACAGAAAAGGCAATTGTTAACGTGAAAAATATTCCCAATGGAGTATATATGCTTGAAATAGCTGATTTAAATAGTGATACAAAACTTAATAAAAAAATCGTAATCAATAATAATTAAAAATTGTAGTATGAAAAAACATACCATTTTAAAACACATTCTGATTCTTACTTTTTTGCCGACTTTACTTGTCGCTCAAAGTACTTATAATCAAGTTTATAATATATTCCAGGCTAAATGTACTTCGTGCCACAATGCTACTAATTTGGCAGGTTCATTAAATTTAGATGATACAGTTACGTTATTGTATAATAACATTGTAAATGTAAACACTACTAATACTGTGGCCTTGGCAAAGCACAATAAATTGGTTTTTCCTGGCGATCCTAATCGTAGTTTTATTTTGCGCAAATGCTTAAATGTGTTAACTACCGAAAACGGCTTAGAAACTGGAGAGGGCACTGCTTGTCCGCAAGATACAACTACTCAATTAAGCAATACAGAAGTAGAGCTTATCCGTCAATGGATTTTAGCTGGTGCCCCACAAACAGGCACTGTTGTTGATACCACGGTAATTGCCAAATATTATGGCGGATTGGGTATTAATAATGTACCTGCTCAACATCCTATTCCAACTGAACCTGGGGCATTTCAGATACACCTCGGTAAAATATTTATGGATGCTAATTCAGAAACAGAATATTTTTTGAAGTATGATTTAAAATTACCAGATACCGTAGAAGTAAATAGAATAGAGGTGTTTATGCCAGCACATTCACATCATTTTTTAATTTATAAATTTGAACCTGGCGAAGAAGTAGGTTTTCCTGACGGTATCCGAACTCAAAATCCTTTAACTGGCGAAGGTTCGTCAAATGGCAACAATACACTTGTTAGTGCGTGGCAATATTCTGATAATGTAATGTTACCTACCGGAACAGCTTATGAATGGGCAAATACAACGGTATTGGATTTAAATCATCATTTATTTAATCCATACCCCGATTCTGTAATTGGTAACGATCTTTATATCAACGTATATACACAACCAAAACATACTGCTAGTCATATCATGTATTGTAAGTTGGTTGATAATACCAACATTCTCATTTTAAATACCAGTACTAATTATACATTTAGTAAATCGGATTACGATTCAAATGCTAGTAACATGTGGAATGTGTGGTTGCTATCTAGCCATACACATAAATATGGTAAAGATTACGATATTTATTTAAGAAATCCTGGTGGAGGAAAAGGAGACAAAATTTATGAAGGTTTTTATAATATTGATTATTCTTTTGACCAAGGTTATTACGATTGGGAACATCCACCAACCAGAAAGTTCGATCCATTGTTTGAAATTAATCCACGTAATGGATTAATTCAAGAAGCCGTATTTAATAATGATGGGCCTTTGCCCGTTACTTTTGGACTAACAACAAACGATGAGATGATGTTGTATTTTATACAATATACCTTAGGAACACCTATCACTACTGGTATTAATGATGATAAAACAACCTCATTTTATTTGAATTCATATCCAAACCCATTTGAAGGCTCAACTCAAATTACATATACTTTGGATAAGCCATCTACAGTTTCAATTGTTATTTTGGATATGCTTGGTAAAAAAGTGGCAACAATTGCTAATGAAGAAGAACAACAAATCGGAAATCACGCTTATACATTCAATCCTCAGCAATATGGATACTCTGCAGGTGCTTATGTTGTAAAGGCTATTATTAATGATGAACATGTTTCAAAAACAATCATTCAAACTAAATAGTCGCCCCTCAAAAAGTCGGTTTTAGTTTAGTGAAGTAATTTATTAAGAATAAAAACATGGATAAAAAATCTCGTAACTCCAGTTTCCAAAGATTCATTATTCGTTTAAAATTCATAGCAG
>JBASCV010000212.1:0-19775 GCA_049651825.1 Bacteroidia bacterium | reverse complement strand
TTTCATAACCATATAAAATTAAGATTTTTAGTCTACTTTTATACAGTCCGACTTTTAGGAGGGGTTACACTTGATTAAAAAAGAATCTAAATGCAGACAACGCACAAAGTTTGTTTGTTTGTTTTTCACACTATAGGCTTAATAGACTTTTTCACAAATTTGATTTAAAATTTTACATTTTCTATTCTCATTTTTACTTCATTTTTTGGAGCGTAGTGAAATCCCCCATTAGAGTCTTTTCCTACTATTATAATTTCGTAGCAATTATTCGCATACTCATCAAGTATAATACGATTAATTGTGACATTAATGCCTCTAATGGAATACTCACTGTTTATAAGCTGTGAATAAAGCTCTTTCTGAGTTTCCGATTCTTGTTTTGTCATCATTGTGGTTTTTATTTTTTTGTAAGATAGCTTTTTTCTAACTTCCTTTTACAAAAGGAGGCTCCCATTACCTTCTGTTAGTCGTAGCGCCCACTCTACAACCATTTCAACAGGGCCTTAGGCCTAATTTGTTGTTTGTAAGGCTAGCTTGTTAAATTGGGCGTAGCCAAGAAACTACGCTCAACCGTTCTGTTTTTTACACGCTACGATGAACTGAGAATTAATCTATCATATCTTTTTTCATTATTTTTTTGAAAGTATCGTTAATATCATTCAAATTTTCAACCACAAAACTAATACCTATGTTGGGGCAATGAAACTTCCCATCTTTATTGAGAATTACTTGCATTTGGTGATTTGTATCTTTTATTGAATAGACTATATTCCCGTTTAATCCTTTTGATTTTAGGAAGCCATTTTTTGTTAAATTTTTATCTGTAATTCTAATATCTTCCATCTTTTTATTCTGTTATTAACTCTGCTTTTTAAAAACAATGCCTTTGAGCTCATTTTGATATTCCAAAATGGAACAGCAAGTTTTAATTTATCCATTCTATTTGATGTCACAATCTGTGATATCAAGATACTTTTTAAATTATTTATTTTCTATTCTTTTCCATTCTTTTGGAATTTTCAACTTATAACCATCCTTTTTAATTACCTCATCATCAAACTGGCTATCAACAAGCTTCTTTCTTCCAATAATAAACGAGCCTTTGGCATGGGCAGCTACAGAAACATTGTGTCGTTTGGGTGGAAAAGCAACCATTACTCGTTTGTTTTTAAAATTTTCATGGACTGCTTTTATAGGTGGTACTAAATCGCTATCTCCTGAAATAAGCATTGCTACATCGTATCTATCCTTATACGCATCTATAATTATTGATGTTGCAATATTTACATCTGTCATTTTTTCTTTTGCGGTACGCCATATATTTCCACATCTTCTGCACTCTTCTGTTCCATCTTGGTACTGTCCATAAATAATTTTCACATTTTCAGTTTCCAAAGCTTCTATATAGGTTGTTTGCCGTTTCTGCTTCTCAGGATTATTACTTACACGGCTTGTATAATATCTTATTTCGATTAATTCTTGATTATCTTTTAGTAAATTATTGACAAGAGTTCTGAGATTTAACCATCTACAATAATCTAAATCAGCCTCTTTCATCCCAAAATAAAGATTAAACCCATCAACATACACTATTACACGTTCTTTTTTCATTTTTTCTTGCATAAATCAATTATTCTTATGTATTTTTGCAACTCAAGAACAGCACTAAAGATAGCATCTTTAGTTTGACGCCCCGATTATCGGGGCGTTTCTCTTTTATAGATATTACTACAACATACTATTTATTCTGACAAAAAACCCCGACCAAAGTATTCCTTTAATCGGGGTTTTAATTTTACTTTTTATCCCTAACTACCACAAGCCTCACACGCATCCGGATTATCAAGCGAACAAGTAAGCTGTGCTGCAACTTCAGCTGCTTTTTTAGCTTCAGCATCCAACAATGCTTGGCGCTCGCTGCTTATTTGTTTTTGACGTTCAATAATTAATGCATCTTCGTTGCCCAACACCTCAACTGGTGTAGTGCTTGTTACTGTAGTAGCTGTAGCAGTTGCAACAGTGCTTGTAGGCAATTCTTTTGCAGCGCTAGCATCGGCAGTAAATTTAATAGCATCAGCAGCAGCTTTGGTACGTAGGTAATACATTCCTGTTTTTAAACCTGCTTTCCAGCCATAGAAGTGCATACTAGAAAGTTTCGCAAAATTTGCATCTTGTACAAACAAGTTCAACGATTGTGATTGACAAATGTATGCACCACGGTCGGCAGCCATGTTGATGATTACTTTTTGAGAAATTTCCCAAACTGTTTTGTACAACGCTTTGATGTTTGCTGGAATTTCGTTGATGTTTTGAACCGAACCATTTGCAATGATGATTTTGTTTTTCAACGAATCGTTCCAGATACCTAATTTTACTAAGTCTTTCAATAAGTGTTTGTTTACAATTACAAACTCGCCTGACAATACACGTCTCGAATAAATGTTTGAAGTATATGGTTCAAAACACTCGTTGTTACCTAATATTTGAGAGGTACTAGCTGTTGGCATTGGTGCTAACAACAAAGAGTTGCGGATACCGTATTGTTTTACTTCTTCTTTCAACACATCCCATTCCCAACGTGGAGAAGGTGTTACAGTCCACATATCGTATTGGAAAATGCCTTTTGATACTGGCGAACCTTGGTACGTTTCGTATGGACCATCCACTTTTGCAAGGTCTTTAGATGCTGTCATTGCAGCATAATAGATTGTTTCGTGAATCTCTTTGTTCAACTGAACCGCTTCAGGAGAATCAAAAGGGAAACGCATCAAAATAAATGCATCAGCCAAACCTTGTACACCAATACCAATAGGGCGGTGACGCAAGTTAGAGTTGCGTGCTTCAGCAACCGGGTAATAATTGCGGTCGATGATACGGTTTAAGTTTTTAGTGATTACATAAGTAATCTCAAATAATTTTTGGTGGTCAAACTTTCCATCTTCAACAAAACGAGGCAATGCAATAGAAGCAAGGTTACATACAGCAATTTCGTCAGGCGCAGTGTATTCTAAAATTTCGGTACATAAGTTTGACGACTTGATAGTACCCAAGTTTTGCTGGTTGCTTTTTGCATTACAAGCATCTTTGTACAACATGTATGGGTTACCTGTTTCAATTTGCGATTCGATAATTGCAGCCCACAATTCGCGTGCTTGAATTACTTTACGAGCACGTCCTTCTTTTTCATATTGAGTGTATAGTTTTTCAAATTCTGCACCCCAGCAGTCTGCCAAGCCTGGAGCTTCGTTAGGGCAGAACAATGACCAAGTGCCGTTTTCTTCTACACGTTTCATAAACAAATCTGGTGTCCACATTGCTGTAAACAAATCGCGTGCACGCACTTCTTCTTTACCAGTATTTTTACGGATATCCAAAAATTCATAAACATCAGCATGCCAAGGCTCTAAATAGATAGCAAATGAACCTTTGCGTTTTCCACCACCTTGGTCAACATAACGAGCTGTATCGTTGAATACACGCAACATTGGGATGATACCATTTGAAGTACCATTTGTACCACGAATGTAAGAACCTGTAGCACGGATGTTGTGAATGCTTAGGCCAATACCACCTGCACTTTGAGAAATTTTAGCACATGATTTTAAGGTGTCGTAAATACCGTCAATACTGTCTTCTTTCATTGTTAACAAGAAACAAGACGACATTTGTGGTTTTGGAGTTCCTGCGTTGAACAATGTTGGTGTAGCATGTGTAAACCAACGCTCGCTCATTAAGTTGTAGGTTTCAATTGCTGAAGCAATATCATCTTTGTGAATACCAACAGCAACACGCATCAACATGTGTTGAGGACGCTCAGCTACCTTGCCATTTATTTTCAAAAGGTACGAACGCTCCAGAGTTTTGAAGCCAAAATAATCGTAACCAAAATCGCGGTCGTAGATGATTGTAGAATCAAGTTCTTGTGCATTTTTTTGGATAATATCGTACACATCTTCAGCAATCAATGGCGCTTTTTTCCCTGTTTTAGGGTCGATGTAGTTGTAAAGCGCTTCCATTGTTTTTGAAAACGACTTGTTTGTGTTTTTATGCAAGTTAGAAACGGCAATACGTGATGCCAACAATGCATAATCAGGATGCTTTGTAGTTAACGAAGCAGCTGTTTCAGCAGCAAGATTATCCAACTCACTTGTACTTACTCCTTCGTAAATACCTTCAATCACCTTCATTGCAACACTGATAGCAGTTACATGGTTTGTATCTAAACCATAGCATAACTTCTGAATGCGTGCTGTGATTTTGTCAAATTTTACCGATTCGCGGTTTCCGTCTCTTTTAATTACGTACATATATTTTTTTGTTAAGTATTGTTAGTGTCTATTTAGTATCAAGTATCAAGTATCAAGACTTTTTATCTTGTGTCTTGATACTTACTACTTGATACTTATTTAAAAATCCTCATCCAGTTTAAAAACATTATCTTCTTTTTTGCCCATTACACCTGCTTTTTGATATTCGGCAACGCGTTTTTCAAAAAAGTTTGTTTTTCCTTGTAACGAAATCAACTCCATAAAATCAAATGGGTTGGTAGCGTTATATGCTTTAGGGCAACCCAATGCAACCAATAATCTGTCAGCAACAAACTCAATGTACTGACACATCATTTCGGCATTCATACCAATCAAACGTACAGGCAAAGCATCACTCACAAATTCTTTTTCAATATAAACAGCATTTGTAATGATAGCTGTAACTTTTTCTTGTGGCAACTTATTTTCAAGTTGTGCATACAACAAGCAAGCAAAGTCGCAATGCAATCCTTCATCTCTAGAAATTAACTCGTTAGAGAATGTTAATCCTGGCATTAAACCACGTTTTTTTAACCAAAAGATAGAACAGAAGCTTCCTGAAAAGAAAATACCTTCTACAGCAGCAAAAGCAATTAGCCTTTCAGCAAAGCTTCCGTTTCCAATCCATTTTAAAGCCCACTCGGCTTTTTTTCCAACACATGGCAATGTATCTATGGAATGAAAAAGTTTGTCTTTTTCTTTTGCGTCTTTAATATAACTATCAATTAACAATGAGTATGTTTCCGAATGAATGTTTTCCATCATAATTTGGAAACCATAAAAGCAACGCGCCTCAGGGTACTGCACTTCATTCATAAAGTTAACAGCAAGGTTTTCGTTTACAATTCCATCGCTGGCAGCAAAAAAAGCAAGCACATGTTTAATGAAATGCTTTTCATCGTCATTGAGTTTGTTTTCCCAATCTTGCAAATCAGGATTCAAATCAATTTCTTCAGCAGTCCAAAAACTCGCTTCAGCTTTTTTATACATTTCCCAAATATCATGGTGTTTTATCGGGAAAAGTACAAAGCGATCTTTGTTCTCTTTTAATATTGGTTCTTCGGTCATTGTAAATAATTCTTCTTGCATTTTTAACTATTTGTAAATCAGTGCCTTCGTTTGCTTCCTTGGTTAAAATTAGAGGGTTGATATCCCCTGAGAGTCGGTTCTCTCTGTTGTATTTTAAATAAAGAATTGGTTATTGAATTAAGACAATGCAAATTTTGGCAAAAAAAGAGCACGTGTCAAGGCTATTGAATTAACATTTGGTTGAAGTTATAAACATGCGGAATTAACAGACGAATGTTGATAATTGGCTAATGTATTTAAAAACATGCACTTAGGTTTTTTTGAAAAAAAATGGAAATTTTTTTGCTCAAAAATTTGTGGGAGTTGAAAAAAATGTGCAATTAGAAGAATGAGGGTTTTAGCCTGTTTAGGCTTGTAAGTGCTTGTAAAAAAACAACTTATAAACCCTCTTTTTTTAACTTGTCAGCCAACTCCAATTGTTTGTACCAATCTTCGCCATATTTGCGGATAAGTGGTTCGCGTAAAAATTTGTAAACAGGCACATCTAATTTAGCTCCACACGTACATGCTGGCTTGCAAATTTCCCATTTATGGTAGTTTACAGCATCGTAATCTTTGTATTTATTAATACGTACTGGATAAAGGTGACAAGAAATGGGTTTTTTCCAAGTAATTTCGCCATTGTAATAGGCTTTTTCAATAGCACACTTTGCAATGCCTTCTTCAAAATAAGTAAATGCGCAATGTTTACCTTTTACTAAAGGGGTTGCGTATTCGCCATCATCGTCAATCACAAAAACGCCTTGTTTTTCTATGGCTTTTATTCCATCTTTAGGGATGTAGGGTTTTACTTTGTCCAATATATCTTCCATGATGGCAATTTCATCCTCATCCAAAGGAGCGCCAGAATCGCCAGCAACGCAACACTCGCCTTTACAAGCATTTAAATCACAAACAAATTTTTTTTCGAGTAGGTGCTCCGAGACAATGGTGTTATCGATGGCTATCATATTAATCGTTTTGAGTGTGTAAAGATATGTAAATTAAAGAGTTTATATGTATTTTTACCCTCAATGAAAGTAGTGCGCATATTAGCTTTTCCGTTTTCCATACTATATGGGTTGATACTGCTTTTGCGTAACAAGCTATACGATTGGGGAGTTTTTAAATCAACAAGTTTTAGTGTTCCTGTTATTTCTGTTGGGAACCTATCTGTTGGCGGAACTGGAAAAACGCCTCATATTGAGTATTTGATTCGTTTGTTAGGTGTTGATTTTCAGGTGGCTACGCTTAGTAGGGGCTATGGACGTAAAACGAAAGGGTTTTTGCTTTCAAACCAACATTCAACTGCTAGTGATATTGGTGATGAACCTTTACAATTTGCAAGTAAATACCCTAAGGTTACTGTTGCTGTTGACGAAAAACGTGTACGTGGCATAAAAAAACTGTTGGAATTGTTTCCTAAAACAGAGGTGTTTTTGCTTGACGATGCTTTTCAACACCGTGCTGTAAAACCTGGTTTATCAATTGTTTTAACCGATTTTAGCAAGCCTTATTTTGATGATTATGTGTTGCCTTCGGGTACTTTGCGCGAATTTCGGTCGGGTATACAGCGTGCTGATATTATTGTTGTTACCAAATGCCCGCAAGTGTTATTGCCAATTGAGCGAACACGGTTCGAAAAAGCCATTCAATGCAACCCTCGTCAAAGCTTGTGTTTTTCATACATTGCTTATGGTGAGTTTGTTCCGTTTCATAAACAAAGCATCAGCCCGTTTACAAAAGCCTATTATTTTGAACGTCATTACTCTATTTTATTATTTACAGGAATTGCGAATACCGAGCCGTTGGAATATTATTTAAAAGAACATGCAAAAACCGTTATCCCTGTTCGTTTTCCCGACCATCATAGTTTTACTGTTAACGATATTGAAAATGTTAGGAAAATATTTGATAATATTGCACCCGCAAATAAAATTCTGTTGACAACAGAAAAAGATGCAATGCGTTTAAAAACACCAGAACTGTTAGCCGTTTTAGAGCACTTGCCACTTTTTTATATACCAATAGAGATTGAATTTCACCAAAATGATAAAAATGCCCCCCGTACAGGAAGTTCGGGAGCAAATGATTTTAATAAACAACTATTAGACTATGTTAGAACAAATCAAAGAAACAGCAGCCTACATTAAAGGTAAGATAACGATAGAGCCTGAAATTGGCATTATTTTAGGAACAGGTTTAGGCGGCTTGGTGAAGGAAATTAATATTAAACATACCATACCGTATGAAGAAATTCCAAATTTTCCTGTATCTACAGTAGAAGGGCATTCTGGTAAGCTTATATTTGGTGAACTTGGTGGCAAACAGGTAGTTGCAATGCAAGGGCGTTTTCATTATTACGAAGGTTATACCTTGCAACAAGTAACCTTTCCGGTACGTGTGATGAAATTTTTGGGTATTCAAAAGCTGTTTGTTTCTAATGCTTCTGGTGGCGTTAATCCTAATTTTGAAATTGGCGATTTGATGATTATTAATGATCATATTAATCTTTTTCCATCCAATCCATTAATCGGAAAAAATATAGCTGAATTAGGGCCTCGTTTCCCAGATATGAGCGATGCATACAATAAAGATCTTATTGATAAAGCAAAGGCCGTTGCTGCTGCTAATGGCATAAAAACACAAGAAGGTGTATATGCTGGACTTACTGGGCCAACATTTGAAACTCCGGCAGAGTATAAATATGTATTTAATATTGGTGCCGATGCTGTAGGGATGAGTACTGTGCCTGAAGTAATTGTAGCTCGCCACATGAGTATTCCGTGCTTTGCAATGTCTATCATTACTGATTTAGGTGTGCCAGGTAAAATTGTTCAGGTAACACATGAGGAGGTACAACACGTTGCTGCACAGGCGGAGAAAAAAATGACACTAATAATGAAAGAACTGATTAAGCAGTTGTAATTTGTTTTTTATGAAAATGTAAAAGGCTTATCTCATTATGAGATAAGCCTTTTTTGTTAATGGTAGTTTTTGTTTTTACAATGCTTCAGCATACAAACTTCTGAAGTTTGCTTTAGTTACTGGTTTTGGATTGTTGGGGTGTGCAAAATCGGCAAATGCTAATTCAGCCAATGTATCTAAATGTTCTTCTTTTACATGAATGTCGCGCAATTTGTGAGGAATACCTACTTTTGAATTTAAATCAAAAAGGTAATTTACAACAGCGTTTCCGTTGTTTTCTTTGAGTTTTAATGTTTGTGCAATGCGCTCAAATTTATCTTCAAATCCTTCAATATTAAAGCGCATGCCGTAAGGTATGTTTACTGCATTTGCCAAACCATGGTGTGTATCTAACAACGATGATAGTGGATGTGCCAATGAATGCACCACTCCTAAGCCTTTTTGAAAAGCGATGGCTCCCATCATAGACGCCAATAACATTTCGGAGCGAGAAGCTAAATCTGGCTGTTTTACAGCTTTTTCCAATGATTGTGAAATTAAACGAATGCCTTCCAAAGCAATTCCGTCACAAATAGGGTGACAATTTTTTGCTAAAAAAGCTTCCATGTTGTGTGTAAGTGCATCCATCCCTGTTGCTGCAGTTACAGCTGGTGGTAAATCCATTGTTAGAAGAGGATCAGCAAAAACTATTTTCGCAAGCAATTTAGGTGAAAAAAGTATCTTTTTTTGATGTGTGATGTCATCAGCAATGATAGCACTTCTACCCACTTCGCTACCTGTACCAGCTGTTGTAGGAATGGTAATAAAGTGTGGAACATCGTTAGTTACGTAAATATCACCACCAATTAAATCATCATATTTAAATAAATCTTCGCGGTGGTTTACACGCAAAACAATGGCTCTTGCAACATCTAATGCCGCACCTCCGCCAATACCAACAATGCAATCGCGTTTTGTTGAATCAAAAGCATCTCCGCCTTTTATAACATCACTTTTTACTGGGTTTTTATGGATATCGGAAAAAACTTCAACAGCTATATTTTGCTTGTTTAGGTCGTTAACAATTTCTTTGAAAAACGAAAGTGAAGCAATAACAGGGTCGGTTACAATTAATGGTTTTGAAAGTCCGTTTTGTTTTAAATAAGCAGGTAATTCTTTTACAGCATTAGCGCCAAAGCGTATGGTAGTGGGGAAGTTGAATTGAACAACACGATTAAAGTCCATGGTTTATTTGTTTAGTAGTTTTAATTAATAATTCAAATATATGTTTTTGTTTTAAAAGCTCCATGCAATGAGGCCTTTTACTTCATCAACAGATAAAGGTTTTGATTCTGATAATTCAGAAGGGTTGTATTTTTCCTTCAAATAATTGAGTGCAGGTAATATCCATTGTTTGCTTTCTTGATTGATATTATCAGTTAATAATGCTATTTGATATAACGATGTTAACTTTTCGAAAAATGGTTTTGCCGAAGCTTCTAATTCATCTTGTGCCAAGCTACTTATTTTTTTTGCAAATGAAATTAGTTTTTTTAGTTCTTCTTTCATCCAAGTTCCGTACTCAGCATTATTAGAGGCGCTTTGGGCTATTTCTTCGCAAATTACTTCAAAGCCTTTTGATTTTGTCATTGCCCTGAGCATATCTAAAATAATAATGTTTCCAGAGCCTTCCCATATTGGTAATACCATTACATCGCGCATGATTTTTGGAACTACACCATCTTCAATATAACCTAATCCACCCATTAGTTCCATGCTTTCGCGGGTAATGTAAACTCCTGTTTCTGCCGACCATTTTTTTGTCATTGGATTGATGATGCGTAGCAAATGTTTTTCGCGTTCATTGCCATTGTCCGACAACTCTAATGATTTAACGGTGCGCCAAACCAGATAAAAATTAGCTACGTTAAGTGCACCTAGTTCGGTAAGTTTTGTACGAATAAGTGCATGTTCAATTGCGGTTTTGCCAAAGGTTGTTCGGTTACATAAAAACTGATAAGCTTCAATTAGTGCTCTACGCGCAGAAGATAGGGCTGCAACAGAATTGTAAATGCGTGAAACATTTATCATCTCAACCATTACCTTAAATCCCTCAAACTCTTTTCCAACAAGCTTTCCAACAGTGTTGTTTAAAATACATTCGGCACTAGCCATTGAGCGAACACCGAGTTTATCTTTCAAGCGAATTACATCCATTGTATTTGGTTCGCCTGAAGGAAGTTTTTTTTCAATCATAAAAATAGATAAGCCTTTTGTGCCTTTAACAGAGGCATCGGTACGTGCAAGGTCAAAAATAATATCAGCATTTGCATTGCTACAAAACCATTTTTCGCCATTTAAAAAATAATAGTTTCCTTCTTTATGTGTTGCAGTAACAATGTTTGCGCCTACATCTGACCCTCCTGTTTTTTCGGTAAGAAACATGGCTCCAGTATAAAATTCATCCGGATTATTGGTATATATATGTTTTAATAAGCGATTTTTGTCTTCATCGTTACAAAACATCTGAATTAATTGAGCTACACCATCTGTCATGCACAATGGGCAAAACTGACCGCATTCGCTCAATGCATATAAATAGGCTGCACCAAAGCCAAGCAATTGTTTTTCGGTATTGAATTTAGCCCGAAGCGAAGGCTCCCATTTTACACGAAACATTTCGGATTGCACAGCTGTTTTCATTAACTCCCAATACGAAGGATGAAAACGAATTTCATTAATTGTTTCGCCTAAATAATTTCTTTTTATGAGTTCAGGGCCATATTTATCGGCTAATAATGATAGTTCATTCATTTTGCCCGCAGCATCTTTACCTGTTGTGTCAAACCTTGAAAACATATATTCAAAGCCTTCTTTGGAACTATTTGTTTTTAAATAGTTATGGAGTATACGATCGCTATTGAAAAAATTAGTACTTGGTTTAAACCCTTTTTTCAATACATGGTTTTTTTCTTGAGGATAAACGGCTACTTCGGGACTAGTTGTTTTCATTTTGTTTTACTTTTATTGGTGAGTAACAGTTGTTTTTTTTCTAGTACGTGGAAAATGGAGGTACTTATTTATTACCATTCTACAATCTAGGGTTTGATACAGATTACCATATTCTGTTTTTATTTTTTTTTCAATAATTTCAATGCCTTTGCTATCAAACTTGTCTTGTTGCAATGCATCTAATACTAACAGTTCATATGCTGTAGCTACCATCCAGTCTACCTCTTGCTTGTATCCAATAGCGGCAATGGCATTGGTTTTTTTTAAGAAGGATTGAATGGTTCTTCCGCCTGCATTGAGTGTTTCGCATGATGCGAAAAAAATAACTTTTCCTTCAGCTGAATTTTCTAGTATGCTTCCTAAATCTTTTAGTGATAGTGTTGTTTTGCCCGTAATGTATATGTGTCCGGGTTTACCATGAAAAGCTAAATATAAAATAGGGTACTTACTTATTATCGATTTTTGTTTCCATTTTTTTAGAAAAAATTCTAGTTCTTCTTTGGTTGCACAAGCGTGATAAATATAATTACATATACTACCTTTATGTAGCAACTCTAGTATAGGAAGTACTGTTGATTTGTTTTGAAGATCATGTGTCCACAATCCTTCTAAACAATAAATTCCTTTTTTCATGGCTTTTTGGAAAAAGTATTCCTTTTGTATCTATACGAATTTACGAAATTACAGCTGCTATATAAATTAATTACTCTTAATTTTTCTTCATTCATTCTTATTTAATTGAAAATGAGCGATTTGTGTAATTGTTTTCTTTTTTTATTTTCTTTTTTAACAATACTTAACACTAATTAACACATCAATAATTGATATATCAAATAACTAAATTTATGTTTGCTTTATGAAAGATTGCGGGGATTTAAAAAATTATATACTCACAACTATGAAAAAAGCAGTTTTACTTTTAGTTCTCTTATTGCAATCAGTTTGTTTTAGAGCTCAATCCGAAATAGCAAATAAACTTACAGGAAGTTTCGTATCTGATAATAACTTTCCAATTGTTGATGTTGTTGTTCAATTACTAAAAGCCGAAGATTCATCATTAGTAAAAACAGAATTTACAGATGATAAAGGTGTTTTTGAATTTAATGGTTTAGTGATTGGCTCGTATTTAATTCAAGCAAATGCTATGGGTTATTCAGTGTTTTTAAGTGATGTAATTGATGTAAAAGAGCGGTTAGCGTTATTGCCTTTTCAATTAAATAAGTTAGATGTCAAATTAAATGAAGTTGTTGTAACAACTCGTAAGCCTTATATTGAGCGCGAACACGGAAAAATGATAGTAAACGTAGAAAACAGTATTGCTGCAACGGGCAACTCAGTATTTGAAGTCATTGAAAAGTCACCAGGCGTTAGGGTTGATAATAATGACAATATAAGTTTTAAAGGAAAACAGGGTGTAAGTGTTTGGATTGATGGTAAGCCAACGCCAATGACAGGTGCCGATTTAGCAAATTATTTGAAAGGGATGCCCTCATCTGCTGTAGAAAAAGTAGAATTCATTGCTAACCCCTCATCTAAGTACGATGCTGCAGGATCATCGATTATTAATATAAAATTAAAAAAAGATAAGCGTTTGGGTACAAACAGTAGTTTAACACTGGCATATGGTCAGGGAAAATATTATAAATCCAACAACAGTTTTTCAATTAATCACAGAAACAAAAAGTTTAATGTGTATGCGAGCTATAACAATGCTTTTAGAAAGGGCTTTAATTGGTTACGATTGGATAGAAATTTTTATTCGCTTGATACGTTTCAAGGTGCATATGTTCAAGATAATTATCTTACAATGAATTTTCGGAACCATATATCACGCATAGGGGTGGATTATTATATCAACTCTAAAAATACAATTGGAATAACGTTGAATGGCGCAACCAATAAATTTAACCCTACTGGTGATAATTTAGCACTGGTCTATGATAAAAATAAACTTAATACATCAAGGTTTGAAACACAAAATCGTTCGGCCGATTTTTGGTATAACAACTCTGTAAATATTAATTATAAACATCTATTTGATTCGGTAGGAACAGAACTTACAACAGATATTGATTATGCCCATTTTGGAAGTAAAACCGAACAAAATTTTACTACACGATATTATGATTTAAATAACATTGAGTTTCAAAATCCATACTTGTTATATGGCGATATTTCTGGAGGACTTGATATTTATTCACTAAAAACAGATTATACTAAATTGTTAAAATCAAGCATAAAGCTTGAAACTGGCTTTAAATCAAGTTATGTAACAGCTGATAATAATTTAGCATTTTATAACCGCAGTAGTGGTCAAAATATTTATGATTCAACTAAAAGCAACCATTTTTTATATACCGAAAATATAAATGCAGTTTATGGTAACGTAACAAAAGATTTTAAAAGTGTGAATATTCAGGTTGGTCTTCGCGCTGAAAATACAAACATTACAGGTAATCAGCTTGTGTACCAATCAAAATATGATACGACATACACACAGTTTTTTCCCAGTTTTTTGATTGGGCATAAACTAAATGATAAAAATGATATAGAATTGAATTACAGTAGAAGAATTAACAGACCAGGTTACGATCAGTTAAATCCATTTCGATTTTATCTTGACCCAACTACTTATAAGGCAGGTAATCCCTATTTACAACCTCAAACAACTCATTCGTTTGAGTTGACGCATATCTATAAAGAAAAAATATACACTACATTAGGTTTTGGACGAACAACTAAAAATATAATAGAGGTAATTGCTCCTGCACCGAATCAGGAAAAGCTTACAATACAAACGTATTATAATCTTGCAACAGTAGATGTGTATGCATTAAATATTTCAATGCCACAGGAAATAACCAATTGGTGGTACACTGCAAATGACTTAAATGTATATTATGCAGCTTATTCGGGCAATGTGGCGAATACAAACATTACTCAAGTTGGTAACCTAAACATGGTTATAAACTCGGTTAATACATTTAATTTTAGTTCTTCGTTTTCAGCAGAAATTAGTGGTAATTATCGAACTAAAGAAGTATATGCTTTTGAAACAGTAAAACCAATTTGGTTTTTAAATGTTGGTTTACAGAAAAAATTTGCAGAAGGGCGAGCTGTGGTAAAAATTAGTTTTAATGATATTTTTTATACAAGTAACGCACGTGCAACAACTCGTTTTACAGGTTATGTAGAGTCGTATGATGCAAGAAGAGATACAAGAGTGGCAACAGTTTCTTTTACTTACAAATTTGGTAATACATCATTATCTCCAGCACAGCGCAGGAGAGGTGGAGCTGATGATATTAAACAACGTGCTGGTGGTGCGGTTGGTTAATAGTGTTACCTTGTAGTGGATAATTGTTTATTTGGAGATATTTTTATAACAAAACTTGAAATTGAATGACAAGCATCCCTTTCCGTGTTGCAACAACATAATTGTTGCTTGCATTTAATTTAAATACAGGCCTATCTTGATAATTTAATGATATTTTTGAGCGATGACCTTCAATTAACCAATTTATACCTGCTTCATACATCAGCATAGGGTCTTTTAATAATTGGTATGTTGCGTACTGTGCACAAGCATATGGTTGTAGTGTTCCGTGTGAGCCTAATAGTTGGTTTTTAAATTTATACCCAAGGTGTGTGTAGAGCGTTGTCCCTGTTCCGTACATAGGAAAAGCGTTGCCTGTGCCATTGAATGTGCTATTAGCATTTATCCCTGTTGCTGGATTCATAACTCCAAGATTGCGCACATAATTTTTCCCATAATCATTTGTACTAAATGCTGTATAAGCTGTTACTGTATTCCCTTTTTCTTTATTGATGGGTACGTCATAAAAAAAATCAATAGCAAATAATTGTAAGGCACTTCTTAAAGTATCCGTACCATTATCGGATAAGCGCCACATAGCATTTTGCTGCGAAATAAAACCTGCACCAATATTAAATATGCGTTTTTCGCCAAGATATGTGCCAACGGTGTAAGGGGTAATGTTTGATTCTTTATCTAAAAATTGATACATAAAATAGCCTTGTAATTGTGCTTTTGCTGGCTCTGCTGAAAAGCTTGCATTCGAACCAATTGTAGTGCTTTGTGCTGTTGAATTTTGTAACGACATAGGGTCGCTTATAATAAAGCGGTAATCGAGCTTCCCCAATTTCCCTTTAGCAAAAATGCTTAATTTACGTAAAAATTGATCTGTTACATCATTAGACGATTGTTGATAAAGTGGTGCATCCATTGCCATAATTGTTCCTGCCGATGGAGATGCGTATCTAGTAAATCCGCTCCAGCCAGTTAAACCAGCGCCAATGGATAAATTGTTTGGAACTACTTTGTATTCGGCAGTTCCGTCATGTATAAACATTCCTGGTTTTCTGGCCGAATTGTAACTAAAATTATTAATTCCGAATTGTGTGTAAAAAAATACCCGATTTGAAATTTGTCCAAACAACTGAAAACGTGTACGCCTTAGGCCTATATCATAGGTTTTGTTTTTAGCGAATCCAAATACTGTTGTACCCGGATTGCTATCATTGTAGCGTATCCAAATTTGATTCAAAAATGTAAATTTTACATAATGTGAACCATTTTGATTGAGTATGATTTTTAATTCTTTAGGTGATTCTTGCGCTTTTTTAGCACTAGTGATAGTGTCTGTAGTTGTTTGTGCATGTATTGTAAACAACATGTTGATGTACCAAAGTACAACAATGAATCTTGTTTTTGCCTTCATATAAAACTCTATTTTTTCAAACTGTTGTAACAAAGTTACTTAATTAAATGTCGAAAATGTAAATTGAGTTTTTACAATAAGTGAGAATAGAATTAGTAAATACAATTTAAATTGGTGAGTGAGTCGCCCTGCAGGAAAAAGGATATTTATGTGTGTGCATAAAAACCCGCAGGGCGCTCGCTCATGTTTGATTATTTTAATTCCATCCACCACCAAGTGCCCTGTAAATGTTCACTTTGGCATTCATTTGTTTCAGTTTAATTTCAATTAATTCCATTTTAGAATCAAGTGCTTCGCGTTGTGTAAGTAATACTTCAGCATAATCAGCTCTTGCAGAGTTAAAAAGATTATTTGCAATGCCAACAGATTGCATTAGTATATCTACTTGTTTGGATTTTGTTTTATAGCTTTCAGAATAGTTGTTGAGTTTTGCTAGTTGATTAAGCACATCAACGTATGCATTTAAAATAGTTTGTTCGTATGAGTAAACGGCTTGAATTTGTTGTGCTTTTGATGTACTATAAGCCGCTTTAATTGCATTTCGGTTGATGAGTGGAGCCATTAAATCGCCTGCTATATTATACAACATAGATTGTGGATTTATCAAAAACGCTGGATTGAATGCCTGAAATCCAACATTAGCAGATATTCCAAGCGATGGGTAAAAATTGGCTCGGGCAACTTGTACGTTTAATTTGGCTGCTACCAAGTTAAATTCAGCTTTTCTTATGTCTGGGCGGTTGCTGAGTAATTGTGACGGTATTCCTTCTTGTATTTCGCCTACGTTTAAATTATCGAATTCTAGGGAGCTTCGTGGAATATTTTTTGAAAAACCTCCAGTTAGAAAAATAATACGATTTTCGGCTTCAGTAATTTTTTGTTTGATTTCATACTGAAGATTTTGAGTGTTTAAGAGTTGAGCTTCGAATCTGTTTACAGCCAATTGTGTTACTTTTGCAGCTTCTTTTTGTTGTTTTACAACCTTTAATGCGTTGGATCGTGTTTCAATATTTCTATCTACAATATCTAACAAATTGTCCAAAGCCATTAATTCGTAATAGGTATCGGCAATTTCAGCAATAACGTTTGTAATCATAAAATTTTTACCTTCAATGCTAGCCAAATACTTTGATACTGCTGCCTTTTTTGCATTGCGTAATTTTTTCCAAATATCTACTTCCCAAGTTGCATTTGCGCCAAACATAAAATCGGATAAAGGTTCGGGAAACTCTACTCCTGGTTTTATATCCAAGTTGTGCTCAACACTTCCGTTTCGCGTATAACGTGCTGTTTTTTCACTCCCAGCGCCACCTTTTAATCCTAAAAATGGTAAGTACTCTCCTTTACGAGTACGTATTTCATTTTTACTGATTTCTATTTCTTGTAATGTAATATTTAGTTCCTGATTATTTTTTAATGCGGTATCAATAAGGGCTATTAAATTTTGGTCTGAAAAATATGTTTTCCATTTCAACAAAGCCGTATTGGTAGTATCAGTTGAGTTTATGTAACTCAAAGGTACATTTGTGTTTTCAGTTTTTATTGTGCTTTGTGGGGTTTTACATCCCCACAAAAAGACAATAATCATGCTAAAAATCACATTTTTATTTATCGTTTTTATCAACATTTTTTTTACGAATTATTTTAATCATTTTTTTTACAAGCGATTTTTCTGAGTGCTCTTCAACAAATGCTTCGGTTAATGGATTTTCGTCTTCGTTACGAATTAATTTTTTGCCCTCGGCTAGTTTTCCAAAAATATAATAAAGCCCTGGCACAATGATAACTCCAAAAATAGTTCCGAATAACATACCACCTAATGCTGATGATCCAATGGTTCTGTTGCCAATAGCTCCAGGGCCTGTTGCTCTTACTAACGGTATCAAACCTGCAATAAAGGCAAAAGAGGTCATTAATATTGGGCGAAAACGAACTTTGGCTCCCTCAATTGCTGCTTCTAATATTGTAAAGCCTTGCTGATGCTTTTGTACGGCAAACTCTACAATTAAAACTGCATTTTTTCCGAGTAATCCCACAAGCATAATTAAACCAATCTGAGCATAAATATCGTTTGCTAATCCCATTACTTTTAGCAACATGAATGAACCAAAAACCCCAACAGGTAGAGAGAGTATTACAGAAAGTGGTATAATAAAACTTTCGTATTGTGCTGCAAGTACTAGGTAAACAAAAACAAGTACAACTATAAATATGTACAAAGCCTCGTTTCCACGCAATGCTTCGTCATACGACAATCCTTCCCATGCAATATCATAGCCTTTAGGAAGTGTTTGCGTTGCAACTTCTTGTATTGCTTTTATTGCATCGCCACTGGTATATCCTTTAGCCGGAATGCCTCTGATAGAGGACGATGTGTATAAGTTAAATCTCGTGATTTCGTTTGGCCCTTGTGTTTTCTTTAGTTTCATAAATGCCGAGTAGGGTACCATTTCATCCCTATCATTTTTTATAAACAGATTTAAAATGTCGGAAGGTAGTTTTCTATACTCTGGCCCAGCCTGTGTATATACTTTAAAGAATGTATTAAAGCGTACAAAACCTTGTTCATAGGTACTTCCTATTAATATATCCAAGTTTTCCATTGCTTTACCAATAGACACACCTTTTTGCATGGCAAGCCCATTGTCAATGATTAGTTCGTACTGCGGATAATTAGCGGCATAAAATGTAAAAAGGCCAGTTAGCTCTTTACGTTTTTTTAGCGCTTCCATGAAATCGGTATTTATTTTATCAAATTCCTGATAATCGATGGTATTTGCTTTATCAAGCAAGCGTAATGAAAAACCGTCAGAAGATCCATATCCAGGCACTGCTGGTGGTTCAAAGTATTCGATTACCGCTCCAAGTCCATGTGTTTTTTCTTCCAGCTCTTCAATTATCTGATGCACATTGTTTTTTCGTTGCGACCAATCTTTTAAGTTGATAATACAAGTTCCTGCATTTGAACCTCTGCCTTCGGTTAAAACCTCATAACCCGCTAGTGATGATACAGATTGAATGCCTTCAACCTCTTCGGCTATTTGTTGCAGTTTTCTTGAAACATCATTGGTACGTTCTAGTGTACTACCTGGAGGAGTTTGTATAATTGCATATATCATGCCTTGGTCTTCGTTTGGAATAAAGCCTGCAGGAAGAGTTTTGTTAACTGCAAATATTCCAAATCCGAAGGCAATCAATATTCCATAAGTAATTACTTTTCGGTTAACAATTTTTGTAAGCATGCCAGTATAATGTCCGGTTAGCTTTTCAAATTTGGTGTTAAACCAATCGATAAACCTGTTTACTGGTGTTTTCTTTTTGGGTTTACCATGATTATTCTTTAGAATAATAGCACACAATACAGGAGTAAGCGTAAGTGCAACCACTCCAGAAAGTACAATTGCACTAGCCATAGTGATAGAAAACTGTCTGTAAAAAATACCTACAGGCCCTGTCATAAATGCAACAGGTATAAACACAGCAGTCATAATTAGCGTAATTGCTATGATTGCACCACTTATTTCGCCCAACACTTTTTTTACAGCCATATAAGGCGATAAATGCTCTTCTTCCATTTTAGCGTGTACAGCTTCAACCACCACAATAGCATCATCTACCACAATACCAATTGCTAAAACAAGTGCAAACAGGGTAATAAGGTTGATAGTAAGTCCAAAAAGTTGCATGAAGACAAAAGCACCAATTAATGAAACAGGCACTGCAATGGTAGGTATAAGTG